>JBGMRM010000360.1:0-3076 GCA_048061415.1 Gammaproteobacteria bacterium
TGAGCGCCAGAATCCAGATTTTTGTGCAGCGCGAAGCGCTTGGTGAGGACCGGTACGATGCTTTCAAACATAGCGATATCGGAGATATTTTTGGTGTTAGCGGAGAATTATTCCTGACTAAAACGGGTGAATTGACGATTAAGGTGAAAACTCTGGAATTACTCACCAAATCGTTACGCCCCTTACCTGAAAAATTTCATGGATTGACCAATCAGGAGCAAAAATACCGCCAGCGTTATATCGACTTGATCATGAACGAAGATTCGCGACGGGTTTTTAGCGTGCGCAGCCAGGTGATCAATTTTATTCGCCAATACCTGAGCGACGCAGGTTTTGTCGAAGTCGAAACACCGATGATGCAGGTTATTCCAGGAGGCGCCGCCGCGAAGCCTTTTATCACCCATCACAATGCGCTCGATATGGAGCTTTATCTACGTGTCGCACCCGAGTTATATCTGAAGAGACTCGTTGTCGGTGGTATCGAGCAGGTTTTTGAAATCAACCGGAATTTTCGTAACGAGGGACTGTCGACCCGGCATAATCCTGAATTTACCATGCTCGAATTTTATCAGGCTTATGCGGACTATCAGCAATTGATGGATTTGACCGAAGATATGTTGCGCCAGCTGGCGCAGTCGGTGGTTGGCGGCACCAGGCTGAGTTATCAGGGTGAGCAGCTCGATTTACAGCAGACTTTCCAGCGCCTCAGCGTCCTGGATTCAATACTGAAATATAATCCCGGTCTAGACCCGGCTAGCCTGGGAGATCTCGAATACTGTCGAAAAGTAGCCAGCGAGCTCGGTATCCAGATCGAGTCAAACTGGGGAGCTGGGAAATTACAGGTCGAGATATTCGAAAAGACCGTCGAGCACCGCCTGATACAACCCACTTTTATCACCGCTTATCCTACCGAGGTATCCCCGCTATCGAGGCGCAACGACGAAAATCCTTTCGTCACCGACCGATTTGAATTGTTCCTGGCCGGGCGCGAAATAGCGAACGGTTTCTCTGAACTTAACGACCCGGAGGATCAGGTTGAGCGCTTCCGGCGCCAGGTAAAAGACAGGGATTCGGGCGATGACGAGGCAATGCCTTTCGACGCGGACTATATTCGTGCGCTCGAATATGGCATGCCGCCCACCGCCGGGGAAGGCATCGGTATTGATCGTCTGGTGATGCTATTGACCGATTCACCCAGCATTCGAGATGTCATCCTGTTTCCGCATATGCGCCCCGAATAGACGCTCGATCGACTTTGGCTTAAAATTAGCTTGCACCTGTAGTAGCTACAGACTTTATAGTCCTTGCCCTATGGTGGCAGGTGTAGATGAATTTTGAATCAATGCGATGGTGGGTGCTAAAGTTTTGCAGGCAGCCGTAGTCGCGTTTTCCCATGTTTACCGAGATTTGTTCGAAATTAATCAGTAGAGAGAAATTAAGATGGAAGATAGAAAATTATTCCGCAGGGGCATGGTCGGCACATCCGTCGCTGCGGTGTGTTGCTTTACCCCAGTGCTGGTCGTAGCCTTTGGATTTGCCGGTTTGTCGGCATACATCGGATGGCTGGATTATGGTCTTTTCCCGATGCTGTTTATATCGATGGGTTTTGTTGGCTATGCGCTTTATTTGTTATCGGGTACTAGGGGTCCGTCACCGAATATTCTAATTGCCCTGTTCGTGATTTCGTTTTCCGCGGGACTCATTTTGCTCGAGTTCAAATATGCGCTGCGAATCTCCATTGCGGCTGCCGCCCTGCTTGCCCTTTATGCTGGCTATCTGCGGTGGGGCGCGGGGCCATCGGCGGCGTGAGTCAGCGGCAATTGCGGCGATACCTAGCAGGCAGTCGAAGATGATAATGAATGTATCGCCTGTGTTTCTACTGGTGATGAAACCAGTATTGGTTACTCATTAATTTCCCTATGGAATTGAATACGATGCAAAAATTAGCATTAAAAATCGAAGGTATGACCTGTGACGGTTGCGCTAGCAATGCCGAGCAGGCCCTGAATCAGTTGTCTGGTATTCAGGCGGCCGTGTCTTTTGAGAATCAGCAGGCGGATATTACTTCGGATGGTCAGACTGATACCGATTCCATGCTCCAGGCCATCAAGGATAAAGGCTACCGTGCCAGTGTCGTTGATAGCGATCGGCCGGTTTCGCCTAAAAAGTCTGGCGCCGCACTGCGAGTCGCGATAATCGGTACCGGTTCGGGTGCATTCGCGGCCGCAATCGCGGCAGCCGATGAGGGCGCCCAGGTGACGATGATAGAGCGCCAGGACATCATAGGCGGCAGTTGCGTCAACATCGGCTGCGTGCCTTCTAAAATTATGATTCGCGCTGCGGAACTCGCGCAGCAACAAAGATCGAATCCTTTCGATGGCCTCGCTGATCATGAACCCGGCATCGACCGGTCGGCGTTACTGAAACAGCAAATTGCTCGAGTCGAAGAATTACGCAGCAGCAAGTATGAAAGCATTCTCGAAAGTAACCCTTCGATCAACCTGATCAAGGGCCAGGCCCGTTTCGGCAGTTCAAGTACCCTGATTATCAGCAAGGCCGATGGCAGCGAACAGACCCTGCATGCCGACCGTATCCTGATCGCGAGCGGTGCATCGCCCGCCATCCCGCCGGTCCCCGGCCTGAACGAAACACCCTACTGGACCTCCACCGAAGCGCTATTCGCCGAAGAGATTCCTGCCCACCTGATCGTGATTGGTTCGTCGGTGATTGCGGTCGAAATCGCCCAGGCTTATAGACGCCTCGGCGCCGAGGTGACGATGCTCGCCAGGCACAAATTACTCTTCAACGAAGACGCTGTATTGGGCGACAGGCTTGCGGAATCGTTCCGGCACGAAGGCATCAAGGTATATAACCAGACACAGGCATCAAAAGTCGTTTTTAATGACGATAGCTTTAGCGTGGAAACAAAGCACGGCGTCCTCCGGGGTGACAAATTGCTGGTTGCTACCGGGCGCAATCCTAATACGAGCGAACTCGGCTTAGAGGCGATCGGTGTTGAAACCGGCGCCAATGGCGCGATAGTGGTGGACGATCATATGCGCACCTCGATTGAGCA
>JBGMRM010000361.1:0-3070 GCA_048061415.1 Gammaproteobacteria bacterium
AGCCGTTGGCTGGTCTATATTCTTTTTTATAACGACGCGATTCCCCGAAAACAGGGCCGCTATCTTGGCATCATCCGCTTTGAATATTTTACCGACTTTGGACTTCACTTCCTCTGGATCGGAACCCTCGACTAGTTGCCCGGAAAAAGCTACTTCGAATAATTCGTCACTCATGTCATGATACCCCTGCGTATTACCTGCACTATACTTTCATCAACACCGGTTTAATACTTTACCCGATCAGGTAAGCATAGCAACTATATGAACAAAAACACGGAAACTACCCGCATTACACCACACGGGCAGATGGAAATTCTGTCTCAGGTCGAAGTCAATGAGCTCAAACAAAGCAGCGAACACGACAGTAGCTACGATATCTTTCGACGTTGCTCACTGGCTGTACTCAACGTCGGTAGCACCGTCGATGACAGTAAGCAGGTACTCGAACAATACCAGGATTTTAATATTCGGGTAGTCCCACAGGAGCGCGGTATCAAGCTGGAGTTCGAAAATGCACCAGTTAGCGCTTATGTCGATGGCCAGATAATTACCGGCATTCAGGAACAGTTGTTTTCGGTCCTGCGCGATGTGGTATTTATTAGAAACCAGATAGATACCAATCAGAATTTTAACCTGAACAGTTCCGACGGCATTACCAATGCAGTTTTTCATATACTGCGAAACGCCAGCATCCTGTTACCGGAAACCGAACCCAACCTGGTCGTATGCTGGGGCGGTCATTCAATTAGCCGCAAGGAGTATGACTACACCAAGGAAGTCGGTTATCAACTGGGCTTACGGGGTCTGCATATCTGTACCGGATGCGGCCCGGGCGCAATGAAGGGGCCAATGAAGGGCGCCACTATCGGCCACGCCAAGCAACGTATCTATAACGGCCGATACATTGGTATGACCGAACCCGGAATCATTGCGGCAGAGTCTCCCAATCCAATCGTAAACGAACTGGTGATCATGCCCGATATCGAAAAACGCCTGGAGGGGTTTGTGCGCGCCGGCCACGGTATTATCGTATTTCCGGGCGGTGTGGGAACCGCCGAAGAAATACTTTTTATTCTCGGTGTTTTGCTCAATCCAGCCAATAGCAAGATCCCGTTTCCGCTTATCCTGACAGGACCTGAATCCTCGAGGAATTATTTCGATCAAATCGACCAGTTCATCAAATTGACCCTGGGTCGAGAAACCCAGGCGCTTTATCAGATCATTATCGGTGAACCCGACAAGGTCGCGCGTGAAATAAGTGCGGGCATCGAAACCGTTCGTAACTTCAGACGCGATAACAGCGATGCTTACTATTATAACTGGATACTGGAGGTTGACGCCGAGTTTCAACAGCCATTCCATCCTACGCACGAAAACGTTGCCGGCTTACGACTCGACGGTAGTTTGCCACGCCATCAGTTAGCAGCTAACTTACGCCGAACCTTTTCGGCCATAGTGGCTGGTAACGTCAAGGAAGATGGTATCCGACTGATCGAGCAGCATGGCCCTTATGAAATAAAAGGCGAGGCAAAGATCATGCGCTCTTTCGATGAACTACTTAGATCCTTTGTGCAACAGGAGAGAATGAAAGTACCCGGTACACGATACGAGCCCTGCTATTGTCTCATCGATAATTGATCGGCGAATTTCCGGCCGACCTGGTAAAGGGCCTGATACCACGGCTATAATGTGCGTCTTTGAACAGCCTATACCCGATGATTACCTTAAAAGCGATCGCCATCAGAACCACTTCACGCGCACCTATGCAACTGAGAGACGACGCCGAAGTCACCTTTGATGAAGGGATCAGTGAGGACTTCAGGGGGTCGCAGAAGGGTCGGCAAATAACTGTCTTAAGCGAGACCGCCTGGCACAAGGCCTGCGCTACGCTGGACGCAAATTTACCCTGGACCAGGCGACGCGCCAACCTGCTGGTAAAAGGCATCGAATTTGGTGCTGGGGATATCGGTAAAACCATGCGTATCGGCGAAGTCGAATTGCAAATCACCCATGAGACCAAACCCTGTTCGCTGATGGATCAACTACACCAGGGCCTCAAATCCGCTCTCTCACCTGACTGGCATGGCGGTGTTTGTTGCGATGTTATCGTGGCAGGCTCGATCCAGATCGGAGACCCGGTCGAAGTTGTCTGAAGCGATTCGTGCGCGGACACCCGTACCTCAGTTAAGAATACTTTGGTTTGCCCCGTCATTCTGAACCAGGCAACCCACAGCTCTGTACTTAGACCGGTTTAAGACCGAATTCTGTGCCGCTCCTGCCGGATGCCGACAATACAATAGGAACCGACGCTGACCAGTACGATAGCGCTACCGGCTAGCGTGAGCAGGCTCGGTATTTCGCCGACACCAATCCACACCCAGATTGGACCCAGAATGGACTCGGTGAGTGAAAACAGCGCCACTTCGGATGCCATAATATATCTGGAGGCGACGGTAAAACACATAAAGCCGATGCCGAACTGAACACAACCCATCAACAGGGCAATCACGAGATCATAATTCGATACCACCAGGTTATCGGCAAAAAATCCCGAAACACCAGCCATCACCAGGCCGCCGAGGCAGGTAGCCGGCAGCATATCGATGTCTCGCCGATTTCGTACGATCAACAGAAAAACGACGAACGATGCCACCACGATTAACGCTGCAATATTGCCCCGCCATCGACCCTCGATCAAACCATCGGCAAACATAAAACCGATGCCTATGAGTGAAATCAGCATTGCCGTGATGCCAAATTTCGAAGTCCTTTCGCGCAGGAATACCCACCCGACAAATGCAGTCACCAGTGGCGATGCGCCAATAATAAATAGCGCGTTGGCAACGGTAGTCATCAGTATCGCAAACACATAGGCAATCGAGCCCAATCCGAGTACCACCGCAGCCCATACGCCAGGCGCCCCTATCGCTCGAAACGCCGCAACGGTTTTGCCTCGATACCGGTACAGCAGGACCAGGAACAACATCGTCGAAAAAGCCAGGCCGCGATAAAATAGAATTTGCCACCCTGTCGCCGACTCGATATTACGCAGAAATATCCCTAGCAGGCC
>JBGMRM010000362.1:0-3059 GCA_048061415.1 Gammaproteobacteria bacterium
TACTCAAAGCCTCAATCCGCGAAATTGCAGGGTGGTGGCACTGGGTACACCCACAGAGCGCGAAAAATCCCAATGGTATTTTCAACGCTATGTCCCCCACCTGCCAGCCGCAGGCGAAATGGTTTTGTTTGATCGCAGCTGGTATAACCGGGCGGGCGTGGAAAGAGTGATGGGATTTTGTACCGACGATGAATATCGCGAATTCCTGCGTAGCTGTCCGGAGTTCGAGCGCATGCTGGTTCGCTCCGGAATACTACTGATCAAGTACTGGTTCTCGGTGAGTGACGATGAACAGGAGCGGCGTTTTCAGGGACGTATAAAAGACCCGACCAAACGCTGGAAATTGAGCCCGATGGATCTCGAATCGCGCAATCTCTGGGTAGAGTATTCCAGGGCGAAGGACGATAATTTTGCGCATACCGATATTAAACAGGCCCCGTGGTTCGTGGTGAATGCGGATATTAAAAAGCATGCCCGGCTCAATTGCATCAAACACTTGCTGAGCATGATCGCTTACGAAGACCTGACCCCTGAGCCCATCAAACTGGGGTCGCGTCAAAAAGCGAAAGGCTACGTGCGACCGCCTATTGGCGATCAGACTTTTGTACCGGAACATCATTAATCGTTATGGACCAATAACGGCACTATTATGGCTAATGCTACCAGCACCAAAGAATTGCTTTCAGTCGTAAACGACAGGCCTGACGCGAAGCCCGACACCCAGACAGAGCAGCGGGACAAGGCTGCCGAGCTCGAATACGACAATCTCGATTCCCCCGAACTCTTCCTGAATCGGGAATTAACCTGGCTGGAATTCAATCGCCGGGTATTGCACGAGGCACAGGACGATCGGACACCCCTGTTAGAGCGGTTCAAGTTCGTGGGTATCGTCAGCTCCAACCTCGACGAATTTTTTATGAAACGAATTGGCGGCCTGAAGCAACAGGTGGGCGCCGGCATCATGGACCTGACGGTAGACGGACGTATGCCGGCGCAACAAATCGAAGAGTCCTGCCAACTGGTACGGGAGATCGAGGCGCAAAAGGACAAGCTCGTCCCCGAACTCATTGAATTGCTGGCCAAAGAGCAAATACAGCTCACCACCTACGATTTGCTGGGCGACGGAGATAAGGAAACCGTCCGAAATTTCTACTTCGAGAATATCTATCCGCTGGTGACGCCGCAGGCGGTTGACTCGGCGCATCCTTTTCCCTTTATCTCCAACCTCT
This sequence comes from Gammaproteobacteria bacterium, assembly GCA_048061415.1. GTDB lineage: Bacteria > Pseudomonadota > Gammaproteobacteria. The sequence continues at coordinate 1,230 of JBGMRM010000362.1, forward strand.
CGCTCAACCTGCTCGTTACCCTGCGTCACCGCGATGGCGACGAGGAACTACGAGCACGGGTAAAAGTGCCGACAGGTCTTGGCATCCCGCGCTTCCTGGAAGTCCCTGGGTCGAACACATTCGTATCGCTGGAAAACGTGATGTCTAATAATCTCGACCTGTTGTTTCCAAAAATGCAAATCGATGCCTGTGAATTGTTTCATGTGACGCGCAATGCCAATACCGCCCGTGACGCAGATAGTGCCGATGATTTACTGGCCATTATCGAGTCCGAAGTACGCCACCGTAAATTTGCACAGATTGTGCGCGTGGTTATTCAGCACGATATGGATCCATTCCGTAGAGGCATGCTCGCCGCCGAACTGGGCCTGGAAGATGCCGATGTATTCGAGACCAAAGGTTTGATGGCGACCCATGACCTACTCGAATTAAGCGAGCTGGAAATACCTGGGTTACACGATGCGCCGCACCACTCAATCGACCACCCTAAACTGGTGCATATGCCCAACATATTTCACGCGGTGCGCGATAATGGCTCGATCCTGCTGCAACATCCATACGAATCTTTTACCACCTCGGTGGAGCGTTTTCTCAGGGAAGCCAGCCGGGACCCAAAGGTGCGCGCGATTAAAATGACGCTTTACCGGACTTCAGGCGATTCCAGGGTGATCGATTACCTGATCAATGCGGCGCAAAACGGAAAGCAGGTAGCCGTGGTGGTGGAGTTAAAAGCCCGTTTTGACGAAGCCGCCAATATTCGTTGGTCGAGCCGGATGGAAGAAGCCGGTATCCATGTGACCTATGGCGTGATGGGTCTTAAAACCCATTGCAAGGTGATACTCGTAGTACGCAACGACTACGACGGCCTACGCCGATATGTCCATGTCGGTACCGGAAATTACCACGCCGGAAACGCACGTGTGTATACCGATCTGGGGCTGCTAACCTGTGACCCAACCATCGGTCAGGACCTGACCGAGTTATTTAATTATTTGACTACCGGTTACACGCCAAAGCGAAATTACCGCAAGATTCTACCTGCCCCCAAATTATTGAAACGCTCCCTGCTTGCCAAAATCCAGCGGGAGATCGATCAACATGGTAAAGGTTCTGCTGGCTTAATCCAGTTCAAGATCAACGCGCTCGAAGACGAGGATATCACCAGAGCGCTTTACCGGGCGTCTCAGGCGGGCGTGACGATAGATCTGATCGTACGTGACACCTGTCGACTGCGCCCTGGCATTACGAACCTGTCTGATAACATCCGGGTAATCAGCGTGGTCGGTCGATTCCTGGAGCACAGTCGTATTTACTATTTCAAAAACCAGGATAACCCCGAGTACTACATTGGATCCGCCGACTTGATGCAGCGCAATCTGGAAAATCGGGTCGAGGTTCTGGTTCCGGTGGAAGACCCCGAGTTACAGGCCGGGCTTCGAGCTAATCTCGATATCCTTTTATCAGATGCACACGGTGCATGGCAAATGAATGCAGATGGCTCTTATACACAACTCGAAGGTAAAAATTCGACCCTCGAAAGCAGCCAGCAGGCATTAATACTACAGGCGTCTGATCGTTTACGCGAAGCCACCCGGCTCAAACGACGTAAACCCCAGGGTGCGCGTCGACGAAATATTCGTCAATAGCCTGCCCCACGATATCCGCTTTCGCATCTGCAATTAAAAAGCTAATTCGGCCCTATGCGGATGTCTTCCTCGGAAAATCGAAGTATTCGGATCGCGTCTTTGAGATCGACCAGTCGCTCCAACGATCGATACTGCAGGCGAGTTTAAGAAGGCCACAGGTAGGTACATTGTCGATTTGAATCAT
>JBGMRM010000363.1:0-3057 GCA_048061415.1 Gammaproteobacteria bacterium
GCATCGATATCACAGGCCATAGTCGATGGTAATCGCTGTGGGGTACCGGGTTGGCCGCGCTCGCAGCTCACCGAGTCAACTTGAGCAAGCAACAGGTCGTGCAGCTTACCTTCAACACTCAGACCATTTTCAAAACAACTCACACTGACACCTGCCCAACGGGTGGTAAATACTGTTTTGTGGCAACGCGCCGCCTGCCCAACCGTCGCTGCCAGCAACAATGGGTAAGCCATGCTGGCCATTTTAAATACCGCGCCTTCGAGCATCGCTGTGGCGCGGTCGGCGAGCGCCGCGCCGGTGATGATTGGGCACAGGCAACCTGATTTTGCACGCCATTGCCCATCGCTGCAATCTGGTATGAAATCCTGATAATTCCTGCCCTCCAGTTGCTGGAGCTGCGCGAGCATCAGTTCAGGTCCCGGCAATTCAAAAGCGGCCAGCCAGCGGGCTGTCTTGCCCGCTTCTTCGGCAATACCCCAGTCGAGACCAACCGCTCTGGCGCTCTTACGCAATGCGGATTCGATTTCCGCCAGCGTGTATTTTTTGTTCACGGTGCCGATTCGAGTAATTCGTGCGGGAAGGGTGCATCCTGGTACATGCAAATACGTACCCAGCGATCGGATCGAGGATCGAATTTTGTTGCCCCGAAAAACGACAGTTTGCATCGCAGCAAATCGATTGGCAGCATGTCGGCGGCGATCAAATTATCCTGTACTTCGGCGTAGGGGTGGTTTGCCAGGCTTTGCACCCGCCTGCAGGTATGCCGGTGTTGCGGGCAGGCGAGAATAAACTCGGCGACGGTTTTATCGTCATCCCAGCCTTCCAGTGCATCGTACATCTGCCGGATAAAAAACCCGATGCATAGCGGTTGTTCGTATTCGACACCGGGTTCAGCGAAGCGCTCGCCCAGGCGTGGCTCCAGTTTTTCTGCCGAGGTATACCAGAAGCGTGCCCGATTTGATTTTTGATCATAGTCCACAGATATCGCCCAGGCACACTGGCTTTCGATAATTTCGCGCAGGCGTTTGAGGCGCATCGATCCATCGATAAAGAAGCTGAGGTGCTCGTCCGCATCCATACACTGGGACAATGCATCGACCAGCTCACCGTAGGGTTCCATCATCAGTGAAACCAGCTGTTCCTGGCCCTCCAGCGATAGATTAGCTTCGGCCCACCGGTAAAACCGGTCCCAGGGGTGGTTTTCACTGAGCGATTCCGATTCGATGTAGCGCGACATTTTTGCCAGGTCCTGCCGCAGATGACGTAGCTTTTCAATTTGAATCGGGTGCTCGGAATGCCACTGGGAGACGTTAAATTTTGCCTGCTCAAAGCGATGTTGGAATTTGTCTACTGCAGCCTGCTTCGCCGCGGGCACGGAGCGCACGCGGGCAATCGCTTCTTCGCGCGCCATCATCCAGTTATTGATCAGCGCCGGATGATTGATCAGGAACGGCGCCATGCCGAGGCCGGTCGCATTTCCGACCCCGAGGCGACGTCGTAATTCGGGGTCGATTGTGGCAGCCCCGTCGCCGCCGACGGACGCGGCGATATGTTCGACCAGATCGATCGAAAACGCACGCGTGAGCCATACCGATAGCATCTCCGCCTGGAAGGGCCCACTGAGTTCGGGGCGATTACAGATCGTCAATCGGTCGGCCGCGCCAAATTTGCCCGAACCATAAACGGCTGTGGTGCGGACCAGGTAACCGACCGCTTCGAGCCGGTCGCGCTCGGGTTGTTTGCCCGCCGCGAGGCTTTCGACCACGTGCCGCCACAGGCGAACCGAACGATTGGCGCGCGACAGGCTCAGCTCGCTATCGCCAATACGTCCCGCCTCCTGTTGCGGGACATTTTGTTGCAGGCGGTCGAGATCGGTGTTAGTGGGTATTCCATCGAACAGGGTAAAGGTAGCATCCCAGGCGGTTGCGATAACCCGGTCAGAGCGCATCTCGTCTGCGAGTTCATGCGAAAACGCGACCAGCGAGTAACTTCGCTCCGGCCCGAATACGGTATACACCGCACGGCCATAGCCATCGTGGTCTATTTCCCACAGGCTGCGTTTAAATTTCCACCGCTCTTTCTTGAGACGCCGCAGCAGGGTGCGCATGAATGACAGCCGGGTTTGATGAAAGCTACCCATGCGCGCGAGGCGCATCACCACATCCGGGGGACGCCGGTAGGCAGCCGCTTCGGGTATCGGATTCTGCTCAGTTTTGTACGGAGCCAAAATTCTCATCGAAAAATTTCAACCAGTTATTACCCATTATCTTCGCGGTGTCCTGCTGATCGAAACCGATGTCGAGCAAACCCTGCTCAACATTGCCGAAATCGCGATTGTCGTTGAACCAGGCCGGCATCGGCGGGAACCCGGCGTTAGCGGCCGAGCCTTCGCCATAGTCTATTTTTTTAGTCCAGCGACCGACGCGCATCCATTCGACCACCGAGTCGGGCTGTCCCTGGCACAGGTCGGATCCCAGCCCGATATGGTCTACTCCCATTATCTCTGCGCTACGGGCGATCATTTCACAAAAACTGTCGAGCCGGCACTCACCCTTGCCCTTCAAATGATGCGGGTACATGCTAAACCCGAGCATGCCGCCGGTTTCGCTCAGGCCTTTCAGCACCGCGTCTGATTTATTGCGCAGCGCGGGTTCCCAAAAGGCGGGGTTGGCATGGGTAATAACGATCGGTCGCGAGCTGACTTCCATCGCTTCAAGCGTCGAGCGTTCGGCGGAATGGCTCATGTCGACCACCAGGCCTACGCGGTTCATCTCCTCGATCACTTCCCTGCCCATGCGCGTAATCCCCGGGTCTTCGGCCTCGTAGCAACCGGTTGCGAGCAGGGACTGGTTGTTGTAGGACAATTGCATGAAGCGTGCGCCCAGCGTGTGTAACACTTCTACCAGTCGGATATCGTCTTCGATCGGCGATGGATTCTGGAAGCCATAAAAAATTGCGGTGCGGCCGGATTCTTTGGCGCGCCGCACATCTTCACCGGTCCTGCCGTGAAAAATTAAATGAGCGAAGCGCTCGAAATAACCATTCCACCGTTCGATA
>JBGMRM010000364.1:0-3031 GCA_048061415.1 Gammaproteobacteria bacterium
GTAGACTTTAGCGTCGATACAGACCGATCGTAATTCTCTAATTGCACTTTTTCGAATTGTTGCCCTACCATGACCAGAGCGACAGAGATAATCAGGCTCAGCGAAAAAACGATGAGCGGCCGCGTCAAATAATGCCAGTCTATTTTATTCATCCTTTTTTACCTCCCTGACCACCCGGAAAGCCACCTTCGCCGAGGGCGTTTTGCCACTGCGCGAAATACTCGCGTCGCCTGAAATTCTATTCTCCGGTTCGATATCGAGCGGGCGCTTGGTCACTTCAACCGAGAAATAATTTCCCGATTCCATCATGGTTTTTTCGAGGTCGTCTACCGCGCTTAAGGCATAGCGGTAGTCCCCGTCAAAATTCAGGAACTCGCCCTCGATCAGGGCTATTTCGAACAGTCCTTTCCTGGGTGGCGGTATATTCCTGGTATTTGTTTTCTTATTCTTTTTCTTTCGCTGTCTCTTGGGCTTTCCCCAGGCCACGTCTATTGCCGCCTCGGTATCCGAAATATTAGAAACAAACCATTCCATGCGCTTGACCCGGATATCGGAAAATAAGGAAATATCGCGACTCACCATGGAGAGCATTTTCTCTGGATCGTTTATATAATTTTTCTCGATTTCCTGCACGGTTTGAACGATGTTTTGCATGCTCGTGGTTGAAGTGGTCGAATCGATTTTATTTTCGCTGAGCTGATTGAATTTCGACTTATATTTTTGCTCGATCAACGCGATTTCCGACACGGTACTGTTATATAGCCAGCTCTTGACTGCACTCGTGGTGGCAAGCCCCAGACCGACCGCCAGCAAACCGATACTGGCAAATTTAAGTAGCAGTGACGCCATGTGGTGGCGATAGTATTTTTTCTCTTCTGCCCGCGCATAATGATTAATCCATGTTTTCTTGCTTGCCAGGTAGCAAAACAACCCGGAGCTGAAATCCTGATCATCGTATATTTCTATTTTTTCCAGCCGCAACAGGTCGTTGATTTCTATTATCTGGTAATTGGACAGGTCGTCCTGCGCGCACCTGATGGTCAGCTTTTCATAATGCCGCCTGTTAGTCAGGATTTGCACCTTTACCTCTTCGGATCGCTCTATCATGCGCTGGCTGGCCAGATATCGCTGGGTGCTGTCGATATCGCGAATAACATCGCTCGCGTAATCGCCCTGATAAAAACTGGCTATTGGAACCAGGCGGCTCAAAACCAGTTTGCCATTAACAAAGACCGACTGGCGCAAGTTACTCGGTACCTGTTGACTCACCAGGATAATTGCCTTGTCGCCGGATTTATTCCGACTGATATAGTCTTCCGATAATAAGGGCAGGCTGATGATACCCGACAGCGGGGTGCGGGTATCGTCGATGACCTGTAACCAGGGCTCGAGCAAATACTGGTTGGTCAAACCGATTAACAGTAGCAGTTCTTCCTTTCGCGCCTTTTTCTCCTTGCCCTGCGAAATCGCGAACCTGTACCTGGAGTTTCTAAAATACTTGGCGAAATTTCGATTGAGTATTGACCGCCGATCGGCGCCTCGTAGCAGCGGAATCCTCACCTGTCGAAATTCTTCTTCTATTAAATCTACCAGCATCCGCACCGGTTCGTCCTTAATCGATCTCAGGTAAGATGTGAACAAATCCAGCCCCTGCTCGTCGGGCTCGAAATACACGCTACTTTCAAGCTTATGGCCGGACCACTCCTGTGCAACCATTCTGTAACCAGTGAAATAGAGGACTCTTTTCATCGCTTAGCCATTAAAAATCGATGTTACCGATGGTGTCGTATATTGGCCCCAATACCGACAGGGCCAGCCACATGACAATAAGCCCTATCGACGCCATCATCGCCGTTTGCACCATCGGCTCCATTTTCTCGATACTGTCGTTGATATCCCGATCGAAAAAATAACTGACGTTACTCAACGATCTATCCATCTGCCCGCTCGCCTCACCGACGCGCAGCATGCGCACCACCAGCGGCGGGAAAATACCGATGTTTTTAAAACTCTCGCTGATACTGCCGCCTTCCGATATCTGTTGCCAGGCGCGGTCGATGCCATCTTCCAGTACCGCATTGCCGACCACCGATTTACTCAGGTTGATCGCGTCGAGCACCGTAATGCCGGAAGCAAACATCAGTGAAAAGTAGCGGGTGAATCGGGAAATTTTTATTTTTTCGTTGATCGGCCCGAGCAACCAGATTTTGAGCAACATTCCATCGATTTTAAATCGCGCCTTGCTGCTGGTTTTGTAAAAGTAAATGATCGTGAAATAGACCCCGAATGGCACGGTGATTACCAGGTACCAGTAATTCTTGAGAAAATTGGAGGTGGCCATCAGGGCGCGCGTCTCGATTGGTATTTCTCCACCCAGGCCGACGATGGCATCCATGATATCGGGTACGATGAATATCATCATAAACATGATGACCGATAACACCAGCGATCCGATAACGGCCGGGTAAGTCATTATCTTTTTGGCCTTGGCGAGCAGTTCGTCCTGCCATTTCAGGGTTTCGGTAATGTCGACCAGTACTTCACTCATTTTGCCGCTATGCTCGCCCACCTTCACCAGGCTCACGAATACATTGTCAAAAATTTTGGGGTAAAGCCCGAGCGCCTGCGAAAACGTACTGCCGCCTTCGATCGCTTCGATAACACCGGTAATCACGTCTCTAAAGGCCGGGTTTTCCTCGCCGTCGCGCATGTCGGCCAGTCCTTCCAGAATCGGCACGCCGGCATGCGTCAACTGTTCGAGGTAAAATGAAAAGTTGATCAGGTCACGGCGACCAACCTTGTTCCTGCCAAACAGGTCGGCGCCGGGCTCTTTCTGCTTGTAGGTGACCAGGTCCATGTCCATTTTTTCGAGGCGTAGCTCGAGGTCGGACACATTACCCGCATCCAGGCTTCCCTGAATAAACTTGCCGGCGGCGTCGATGGCCTTGTATTTATATAGCGGCATGGCTAACTCATTTTTTCGGTCATATCGGCGACCCGCGAAACTTCACGGATCGAAGTCGTACCTTCG
>JBGMRM010000365.1:0-3019 GCA_048061415.1 Gammaproteobacteria bacterium
CCATCACGTGCAACTGGTGGTAGGGGTCGAGCGCCGCAACCGGTTCGTCGGCGAAAATCAGCTGCGGTTCGGTGGCCATGATACGAGCCAGCATCACGAGCGTATGTTCGCCGCCCGAGAGCGTGGTGACGACGCGGTTTCGATAGGCCAGGGTTTCGGTAATTTGCATCGCCTGCAACACTTTATCGTGATCTTCGCTCGACGCCTGTTGCCACCATTTTTGATAGGGAATGCGCCCGAGTCCAACCAGCTTTTCAACCGAGAATGGCCATTGCGCGGTGGCCCCCTGCACCAGGTAACCGATGCGGCGCGCGCGCGCTTCGTTGCTGAGCTGGGCTATTGCCTTACCGTCGAACCGTATCTCGCCCGCGCTCGGTGACTCAACCTGGGTGAGCAGGCGTAGCAGCGTGCTCTTGCCCGCGCCATTGGGACCGATCAGGCCCACCAGTTCGCCCTCGCTAACTTCGAAATCGACACCCTTGAGGATTGGCAGATCGCCGATCCGGTAACTCAGGCTGGTCGCGTTGAGCAGGCTCATAGCATCATATTGCGTGATTTCAAAATCAGCAACAGGAAGAAAGGCCCGCCGACCAGCGAGGTGATGACACCGAGTTTTATTTCACCGCTACCGGAGAACAGTTGCACCGCGATGTCTGCCACCAGTAACAGAATCGCCCCGCCGAGTGCGCTCGCGATTAACAGCCGCCTGGGCTCGTAACCGACAAAAGGCCGGATCAGGTGCGGCACGACCAGGCCGATAAAGCCGATATTGCCCGCGACCGACACCGCGGCGCCGACGCTGGAGGCGACGCCGAGCACCAGGATCCAGCGGTGGCGGGAAACGTCGAAACCCATCGAGTGCGCGGTTTCCTCACCGAGGGTTAGCGCATTGAGGAATCGCCCGGAGGACAGAATCATGAGCCAGCCGATTACGATGAATGGCAGGGCGATGAGTAATTCGTTGACGCTGCGGTTCGCTACCGATCCCAGCAGCCAGAAAACGATTTCCTGCATCGCGTAGGGACTCGGGGCAAAATTCAGCGCCAGTGCTATGAGCGCACCGGCGATCGCATTGATCGCCACTCCGGCGAGAATCAGCGTCACGATCGAACGACTCTTGCCGACCAGCATGAAGATGATGACCACCGACAACAGCGCCCCGATCAGCCCGCCGAGCGGTAGAGCAAACCAGGCGAGTCGCGAGAGGCCGTAATAAAACACGATCACGGCGCCGAGCGCCGCGCAGTTGGAAACGCCGATTATGCCAGGCTCCGCGAGCGGATTGCGCAATAAGCCCTGCAATGCGGCGCCCGACAGCCCCAGCGTCGCGCCGATCAACAACGCGAGCAGGGCGCGTGGCAGACGGATATCAAACAGGATCAGCGATTCGATCGATGCATCCTGTTGCAGGCCCTGGCGCATCGCCTCGAACAGGTTGATTTTTACCGGGCCCACCATCAAGGCGGCTATAAAGACGATGAGCAGGCCGAAAATCAACGCCCCCGACAGGGTTTGGCTCGATACCGGCGCAAGTTTCATCGTCTTTGCGCCAGGTATTCGATCGCCTCGGTGACCATCGGCCCGGCGCAGATGCGTAAGCGCGCGGGGATAAACACCTGGTCTCTTTGAGCCACCGCGCGCTTGAGTACCGGGTGGCCGATATAAGCGCTCGCGAGCGAGTCACGGTTGAATACCTGGGTATCGATGTGCAGGATATCGGGTTTCGCGGCGATCAAGCGCTCCAGCGAAATCCTCTGGAACCCTTCTATACCCATCTCTGCCGCGAGGTTGCGAAACCCAGCGAGATTCATGATTTCGTTTTCGAGCGTATTGGCGCCGATGGTGTAGCCGTTGGGCGAGTAGATGATGATCGATTTCCCCGGTTTGCCTGCATAGCTTGACTGAATCTCGGCGATCTTCTGTTTCATATCCCGAATCAGGCGCTTCGCGCGATCCTGATTGCCAGTCCACTGGCCGAAATCGCGCATCATGCTATAAATTCCTTCGACCGTGGTGGGTGGCTCCAGCAGTTTGACTTCGTACCCCAGTTGCCGCAAAAATCGTGTCGTATCCCAGGCAGCGAAATTGCTCCCCACCACCAGGTCGGGCTGGTAGGGGATGACATCTTCGACCGAGCTGTCGTTGAGCGGGATATCGCCCACCGCACCGGCCATGTAGGACATATTCGTATCGGTCGCGAACGAAGACAACGAGGCTATTTGCGAGCGCTCGGCCAGCATCAACAGTAGCTGGTCGGCGCACAGGCCAATCGACACGATGCGGCGCGGCTTTGCCTGTTCATCGCTTCCCGCCCACAGCAGTGCCGGCAATAGTAGGAGTATCACCCCGATAAAGACCCTGGTCGAGCGTCGCACCGGCATCTGAAAATCAAATCCGACCAATTGCATTCAAGAAGAGTGCTATGTAACTGATTGTGGGTCTACAGTAAAGCATTCTCACTGATCAGTTCTACACTGCATTTAACTTTCGATAAATCCTGGCGCCTTTAACACTAATAGGCGAAAGGCAGGTAACCCCAGGCTTAGGCTTTTGTTTTGCTTGCCTCTTTATTGGAGTAATATCCATCCGCTAACCAAAAATAAGAGGACAAACCCAATGATTCTAATGACTGATTATGGTCGTAGACGGCTTATGACTTTCGCAGTGGCAGCGAGCATTGGCCTGGCGGGCGCCGTTATGTCGATGACCACCCAGGCGGGGCAGGACATAGATTCGATTCACTTCCTGATACCTGGCGGTGCCGGCGGTGGCTGGGATGGTACCGCACGTGGTACCGGTGAAGCGCTAACCCAATCGGGTATCATAAAATCGGCATCCTATGAAAACATGTCTGGCGGGGGCGGCGGTAAGGCGATCGGTTATCTCATTGAGAATGCGGAATCTAACTACGGCACGCTGATGGTTAATTCTACCCCGATCGTGATCCGATCTCTGGTCGGACGTTTTCCGTACAATTTTCGCGACCTGACCATGATCGCCGGAACCATCGGTGACTATG
>JBGMRM010000366.1:0-3016 GCA_048061415.1 Gammaproteobacteria bacterium
ATGACCATATTTTGGTGTAAGATCGATGTCTATTAGTTCTCTTATGTGCGCTTTTTCAAGATTTTCAGCTAATCCCTCTGCGGCTTGCCCTTTATCGCGATGCAAAGATATCACTTTAGCTATAGATCCTCTTTGGGGCTCTGCCGGCAAATTACCATTAATATAGACGTATGCAGTGGAGCTAATAATCCATAACCCAGCAAGCACTACCCATAATCTATGAAGACCTCTTTTCAACGACAGTTTATTCATGAAGTTCCCCCACCTATTATCCGCATTTAAGGGTTTGCTTTAAATTTACCACTCTTTGATTGATTTCAGATTAAGTGTTTTTACCATTATATATGGAAACGCATTATCACTGTGCAACGCATTGTCCTAGCGTCTCCGTTCGTAAAACTACCAAAGGTTAAGAGCATTAATAAATAACAAAGGTGCTGAAAATGTATCATTGATGGTTCATTGCCGGTAACGCAGTTCCGTCCGGCAACCTCGCCAAGACCTTTTGTGCTTCTTCCGGCTTGTTCAGGTGGTGTTCTAGGAGGTCCGCCTCGATCAGCTGGCAGGTGGCAGCATCCAAAGCATCGCCATAACGCTGTTTTGCATCGCGGATCAGCTGATAGGCCAGTATGTACTGCATCTGGCTTTGCGCCTCGCCGACCAGCAGCAGCAACTCGGCAGAATTGGCCAGAACGAAGTCTTTGTCGACCTCCACGCAGGCTCCGGCAATCGCCAGCAACCGGGCATACTTACGGTGCTCCAGCAATAGACCGATGTTCAGCCGCCCAAGACACAGCAATGACCTCCCCTGCCGCCACTTGTGCATTTCCCAGAATATCTCCTCGTAGATTTCGATACTCCCGGAATAGAGCTCATAATTTTTCAGGAACAGGAGGGAGGCTTCGCTGTGCAAGCACCTATCTACAAGCAGATGCAGCTCGTCCATGAAGCAGTTGTATTGCTCCCGCGCCCGATGCTCCCGTTGCTCGTCAGCAATACGGTCCTTCCCACCCTTGTACAGGCTCATCGTCCCGAGCTGGTCGGTGCGCTGGCTCTTCGTGTGCTCGACTGCCTCATCCAGGTCCTCGCGGACCTCCTTACGTCGATCACTGAGCCATAAAACCCCGATCAAATAACCGGCAACCGCGCCGCTGACATGGGCCAAGAAGTTGACACCGCCATTATCGGTCTCACTGAGGAGGTAATAGAGATCCCAGCTAACAAACCAAAGCGCCAGAACCCAAGCCGGGATGTAATAGACCCGTATAAATACAAAATACCAGACCAGGGTACGAATCCGGGCCCAGGGCATCATGTAGGCCGAAAGACCAATTACGCCACTCACCACTCCTGAGAGCCCCAGTGTCGGCACAGGAGGGCTACCCAATGAGGCAAGTGAGTACGCGAAATCACAAACAAACTCGATGAGGATCAGAATGCCAAGATACTTGAGGGCACTGCCGACCAGCAGCTCCAGCGCAGGTGCAAAGGCAATAAGGAAAATCAGATTTCCGATTACGTGCCACCAGTCAGCATGTGCCAATGCTGAAAGTAGGCTGGTGACCGGATTGAAAGAGTCCGGGCTGTACGACAACCGGTCATCCATGCTCGCGGGTGCTTTCAGGCCGAAGTCATGGCGATGCCCTTCTGCATATGCGATAAATTGATCGAATTCTTCAGCCGTGTAATCATCATTGTCATATATAGAGGAAACATCAATGCTGTCAGGTAATGAATGAAGTAAAAACAGATCCTCCAGGCAGGAGTCCGTGTCCTCGCGCAAGTAATCCAGCGAATCCTCCGCTGCGTATGGATTATGGATAGACTCGCAATAACGTGCCGCTGCGGACTCGATGGATTGCCGGTTCTCGACCTGAAAATAGTGAATGAGCAGACACAGAAGTATGATGGCCAAGGTCACATACGGCCACTTGTTGAGGCTCAGTTCCGCACTGAAAGGAATGATCATAATCTTCCAACCGGTCCTAACCGTTGAGTGTCACCACCGCCTTTATGCCATTCCTTGCGTAATTCCGTGCCATTACTGCACATATACTCCAATTAACTGTATCGGCCAGGATGTGAGATTATGAATATCGGTCAATTACGGGTGTTTGGCTTACAGCTTTGCTAGAAATAACCTACAGAATCCCACACCCCCATCTCGCCAAACCCTGCGGAAGAATATAGTCAGGGCTGTATATTCACACCATGCGCCTCACCCTTCTCCTCGCCCTCTTTCTCACCCATTGTCTTGCCCTTGCGGAGACCCTCTCCGGACGCGTGGTGCGCGTCACGGACGGCGACACGATCGTCGTACTCGGCCCCGGCAATGTCCAGCACAAGATCAGGCTAACGGGCATCGACGCGCCCGAACGGAAACAGGCATTCGGCACCAAATCGAAGGATCACCTGTCAGATCTCGTCGCCGGGAAGTCCGTGGACGTGGACTTCGTCAAGCGTGACCGGTATCGGCGGATACTCGGCAAGGTTCTATTGAATGACCGAGACATGAATCTGGAACAGGTCAAATCGGGACTGGCTTGGCACTACAAGTATTATCAGAAGGAACAGACCTCGGAAGATCGTGCGCTATACTCAAACGCGGAGGTCGAAGCCAGGGAGGCCGGACGCGGACTGTGGCGTGACCCCGCACCGGTGCCTCCTTGGGAATACCGAAGAATGAAAAGAAAGTGACCATGACAAAGACACCCGACATCGTAGCCGATCAGAGAACCCTGGAGGGTCACGCCGCCGAACTCGGTGCACTGATCCTGGAGAGGGAACGCGAGGAGTCATCGTCTGTCAGGGACAATCAGAAACTGACCGAATTGGAACGGAAGATCGCGCTGCAAAAGCGGCTGGTGACCAAGATGCTCAATGAAAAGAAAATTCCGACATCGCCACCGAATAGGCCGCATCTGAAAATAGTCAAATAATAAATTCAGTTTACGGCATAGTAACTCGGTTGCAGGGACTGATTGGGATTGCAAGGAAGAGAGTACATTGATAATGC
>JBGMRM010000367.1:0-3011 GCA_048061415.1 Gammaproteobacteria bacterium
TAACCCCGCGGCAACGGTCGAATATTTCCGACAGCGCGTTGACCCGCGGGTCGGCGTGATTATCCATGTGTCCAAAGCGAATTAATGGATTTGCACCGATGTGTTTAATGCGCCCGGCGCCAGCGCGAAATGCAATGAGCGCGCATAAACCACCGAGCACGGAATCCGTCCCGAGTATATCGGCCAGTTGTGAAGGGGCTTCGACTCCATTTTGCAATGGAATGACCAGCGTGTTCCCGCCGACCATCGGTTTCATCGCTTTGGCCGCTGTGACTAGCTGCCAGGCTTTAACGCCGCAGATTACACAATCGACTTCCCCAACCTGGCGCGGGTCTTCGGTCGCCTCCACATGTTTGAGGCTAAAGTCCCCGGCGATGCTATCGACCCGCAAACCGCTATTACGCATCGCTTGAAGGTGGGCGCCACGCGCGATAAATACGACGTCCTGCCGCGCCTGTGCGAGGCGTGCGCCGAAATAGCCACCGACACCACCACTACCGAATACCGCTATACGCATTTCACCCTCTAAATACCTGCATGCCAGTGATTGTAGCCTATGCCGACGCGCTTGTACCAAGTGCCAATGACAAAGATTTTTCGGTCAATCGGGGCAGAAAGGGTTTTTTATTACATAATATGTCGTTTTTGAACAGGTAGGGACTAAAAAAAGCGTGGTAGATTGCAGCGTTTTCGATTCTGCTGAATATTCCAGATGGATTTGTTCGGAGGATACTGAGATAAACCCGATGAGGCGCCAAGCATGTACGCGAAACTGGTAATACCCGATACCCTGGCGGCAGGTCCCGGTCCCGGCAACACCGACCCGCGCGTGCTGGAAAGTTTCGCCAGCGCCGGGGTGGCCGACCACATGCAGGCCGATGTGGTACGCGGAATGAAAGAAGCCAAATTCATGCTGCGTGAAGTTTTCGGTACCGCTAATGTTCATACCTTTGCGGTCGGGGGCACCGGCTTTAGCGGGCTTGATTGCGCGTTCGCCCCGATATTGCCGGGCGATAGCATGGTGGTTTTTATCAACGGCACCTTTAGCGGTATCGACGATCTCGCGATTCGGATGAAAGCGTCGACGCCCGCAGACCTCGCGGCCGATCCGCTCAATCCGAAGCCTGCCAATGTGGTCACCATTCAGGTGCCGCACGGGCAGTCGGTTAGCGGCGATATTGTCGAGGCTGCACTGGCCGAACATAAACCGATGTGGGCTTTTATGGCGCACTGGGAAACCGGTAGCGGTCGGATCAACGACCTGCAGGGATTTAACGATGCCTGCGCGAAACACGGTGTCATGGGTATAGTCGACGCGGTATCGAGCCTCGGAATTGCGGAATTTGATATCGACGATTATCCAGCCGTTGTCAGCTGGGCGTCGTGTCCGCAAAAAGGAATCCTGTGCCTGCCCCTGAGCTATGCGCCGGTCAGCTTCAATGACCGGGTTATCGATCTGCTCAGAAAACGGGGATGCTATACCTACGTGCACAACCCGATTCTGGAAGCACGTCACTGGAGTATCGTCGATGGCAAGGATGTCGATGCTGCGGTCTATCACCGCACCCACTCGGGGTACGCAGTCGCCGCATTCCACGAGGCGCTACGCATTCTGCTGGCGCACGGTAGAGCGCAAAAAGCCGCCGACTATGCCTTCCACGAAAAAGGATTGCGCCAGGCCATTGAGGCGATGGGATGTGAGGTCACTTCGAATATGAGCAGCCTGGTGGTCTGCAATCTACCGGGCGATCTGGCGGGCAGGGAAAAAGAACTGGTCAGCGCCTGCCGTGCCGAGGGTTTCGCTATCTGGCCAACGCTGTCGGAGCCGGTACAGGTGCGGGTCGGGATTCTCAATCAATTGACCGATGCGGCACTGACCGACATAGTCGGCCGGCTGAGCGACGCGCTGTTAAAAATGGGCGCCGGCTTCGACAAGGATGCTGTTATGGGTGGCCTGGCAAGTTATCTGGCTACCCAGCGGGCCGCCTGAGGGTGGACTTATAAGTAACTATTTACCTGCTACTGTTCCTGCTGCGCTTTCCAGCGTTGAAAATCTTCGAATTCCTGCCATCGCCTGAACTTTTGGTATTCGGGTGAATTCCTGTCTTTGGCCAGCTTCCACTGCTCGTAAGCCTCGAAGTCGGTGATAGTTTTGGCGTCTGTCGGACTGGTTTCGTTTTTATCGTCGGTGCTATAGACGGTATAGGCTTCGCCGTCTTCGCTAAACACACGTCCAATGTCGAGCGACTCCTGAGAATTTTCAAACCCGTCGTCGGCTGGTCCTGTTGCAGCGCAGGCTGCGGTTAGAAAGGATAATGCGATTAGCAGGGAGACGGGCTTAAAATTCATACTGTTGACTCGGGCTTTAGCAAGTAAAAATTCCAGGACTGATTAACCTTGACAGTAACACGACCGGTGCATTCAGTCGATGCGGCAAAAAAGAACGGCCATAAAGGCCGCTCTTTATACATAACGGTGGCGTATATTAAAATTTAATCCTTGATCCAACCGCAATGATATCGATAGATGTTGCACCAGCGACGTCCGAATCCAGTTCACGGATAGTCGCGAATACCTCTATACCCTTATCGATCACGGCAGCATAAGTCAGGCCAAAGGTGTCGGCATCGCTTGCGCCGGTCGATCCCTCACCGATATCGACGGTATAGGCGTGGATACCCTGTTTGTAACCGACCTTGACGGTAAACGCATCCCTGTCGGCACCGGTGGCAAAATCGACATCTGCAAACGCGATGGTGACGTTATACCCGCTGGCCATTAGATAGGACGCCGAATACCCGAAAATATCGGTGTTAGGGCCACTGAAATCCGAAGTGTCTACGATAAATGCACGGGCGTCGAGCTGGTTGCCATCCCAGTTTCCGGTATATTTGACCCCAACCTCGGTTTCGCTGCCCTGCCCGATACTAAACGCCAGCCTGAGCCCGTTAAATCCGGGGGTATCGTAACGCAGGCGGTTGACGCGGCTTAAGCCATCCTGCATGGTGAAA
>JBGMRM010000368.1:0-3010 GCA_048061415.1 Gammaproteobacteria bacterium
GACCACATCGATTTTCCAGTGGTAATGAACAGGACTGTCGAGCCGTCGGAAGAGGGTGGCGAAACCGTGACTGAGGAAGAGACCGTCAATCAGGCCTCAGCATTGTGGACGCGCGCCAAATCGGATATTAAGGATGAAGAGTACCGGGAGTTTTACAAGCATGTAGCACACGATTTCGAAGACCCGATCGAATGGAGTCATAATCGTGTCGAGGGGACTACCGAATATACCTCCCTGTTGTATATTCCCGCACGCGCACAGTTCGACCTTTACGACCGCGAGTCACGCCACGGTATCAAGCTGTATGTGCAGCGCGTGTTTATCATGGAAGACGCGGAACAATTGATGCCCAGGTACCTGCGTTTCGTGCGTGGGTTGATCGATTCCAATGACCTGCCTTTGAATATATCGCGAGAAATTCTACAAAATAGCAAAGTGATCGATAATATCCGCAATGGTTCGGTTAAAAAAGTGCTGGGCATGCTGGAAAAGATCGCTAAAAACGACCCGGAGAAATACGACAGGATCTGGACCGAGTTTGGCAAGGTGCTGAAGGAAGGTCCGGCTGAAGACGTAGCCAATCGCGACAGGATTGCCAAGTTGCTGCGCTTTGCGACCACCCATACCGGCGAGGAAGCGCAGACTGTTTCACTGGATGATTACCTTGCACGAATGCAGGAAGCTCAGGACAAGATTTACTATGTTGCCGCCGATTCACATTCCGCCGCCAAAAATAGCCCTCACCTGGAAATTTTCAGGAAGAAGGGTATTGAAGTGCTGTTGTTATCGGACCGGGTAGACGAATGGCTCACCGCGCACCTGATGGAATACGAAGGCAAGAAGATCCAGTCGGTAGCCAAGGGCGAACTGGACCTGGGTGACGACGAAACCTCCGAGAAGAAGCGGGAAGAAAAAGCCAAAGCTTCGGAAAAACTGATCAAGCGGCTGAAAAAAGCGCTTGAGGGTAGAGTCGAGGACGTGCGTGTGACCAACCGCCTGACCGAATCGCCAGCCTGTATCGTGCTCAACGAACACGATATGGCGATGCACATGCAGCGCATACTCAAGGAAGCAGGGCATGCCTTGCCTGGCTCCAGGCCGATTTTAGAGATTAATCCCGATCATCCTATCCTGAAGAAGCTCGATACCGAAAAATCGAAGAAGAAGTTTAGCGACTGGTCTGATATATTATTCGATCAGGCCATACTGGCTGAAGGGGGACAGTTAGAAGACCCCGCCGGTTTTGTCGCTAAACTGAATAAAATGCTGGTGTCCATTGCAAGATAACACGACGATTCGAAGGTTTATTCGCCACCCATCCGATGTGCCGATACAGGTAGAACTGGAATGGGTGGAGGACGATATCGACGATTCGACCGATGTTACCCTGACCAATGTGAGCCTCGGTGGCCTCGCATTTGTGTCGAGTCAGGCTTTGGAGCCAATGCAGCGGGTTAAGGTCAGCATTCCAGCCCTGAAAAAGGATAACCACCTGATCGGTACCGTGGTCTGGTGCGAAAAGACCAAAAACGGCTACGAGATTGGCCTCAAATTCGAGGGTAAGAGGGAAGCATTTCGTTTGCGCATGATCGAGCAAGTTTGTCATATCGAGCACTATCGAAAAGAAGTTGAAAGTGTCGAAGGGCGTGTGCTGAGCGCCGAAGAAGCAGCCAGGGAATGGATTTCCCGTTATGCCGGCGAATTTCCGGCGTTGTAAGATTTACCCGCATCTTGTCGAACGCCCCTTCAGTTGCCATTATTGGAGCTGGTCTCGCAGGTTTAACCTGTGGGGCGGCCTTAAGGGGGCTGATACCGAAGGTTAAGATTTTCGAAAAGAGTATTTTCCCCGGTGGCCGAATTAGCCGATTTCGAGCCGGAGAGTACGAGTTCAACCATGGTGCGCAATACTTTACCGTCAATAATCCTCTGTTCTGGAATATAGTTTCTGCCTGGCAGACCGAAGGCATTGTGCGCCCCTGGGATGGCTGGATTGTTGAACTCGAGAGAGGACAGGTGAGTAGTGGCGATATGGCGACGCAACGATTCGTTGGCTATCCCCGAATGCAGATGATCGCCGAAAATCTCGCACAAAATTGCGATTTAAGCGTTTCGACCAATATCTCCGAGCTGGAAAAACAGGACGACGGTGGGTGGCGGATATTTAACGAGCGTGGCGATTACCTTGGCGCCTTCGAAATTGTCATCATCGCGACCACGGCCCATCAGGTCTCCAACCTGTGCCGCCAGGTTCCGGCCATCAGAATTCCGGCAGATAGCGTGGCTATGACTGCCTGCTGGAGTGGCATGTTCGCGTTCGAACCTCGTCTGGAGCTGCCCTATGACGCTGCCAATATACTGGATTCACCTCTGTCATGGGCCTCGCGTCACCAGATGGCTGGGCAGAGTGACGAATTCGACTGTTGGGTACTTCACGCGTCCCCCGAATGGTCGCAGCAATATGCAGCCAGTTTTAGGGGCAGGGTCATGCACGCCCTGCTCGAAGCGTTTTGGGAAGCGACCGACATACCTGAAAAGAAGCCGATTTCGTCCTCTGTCCATTGCTGGAAACATGCGGCGCCGATTAACCCAATAAATGAGGATTCTTTATTCGACGAATCCGCGGCGATTGGCGCTTGTGGCGACTGGTGTACCGCGCCTAGAATAGAGGGAGCCGTATTAAGCGGTTTTTCCATGGCTGACCGAGTGATGAAATATATTCATAAACCAGGCGCTTAAAAGACTCGATTCTGCAGGCCGAGCTATACTTTGATTCAGTGAACGATGGATGTTTCCTTAAAAAAATATATCCGGCGGGATCAACTCAGGCCCATTTGCGAAATTAATAGCAATGACCGTGACCATTTATTCGAGCATGCGTCGGTCAGGCAGCTAGAGCCCCATACGCTGGTCACCGCGGACGCCGACACCTTGACCTATCTACTGGAAGGGGAGGTTTCGCTACTATCGGGTGGATTCGAGGTCGAAAAATTTAACCACAACGATGAACGTG
>JBGMRM010000369.1:0-3004 GCA_048061415.1 Gammaproteobacteria bacterium
CATGCAGGTGTTATTGGCCAGGCGTCTATTGGCCTCTTCACGGCTATATCCACCCGATAGAGCCACCACCTTTAATGCGTTGGGGTGATTAATACAGGCATCGTAGAAATTATCCTGTTCAGGCAAAGTAAGCTTTAACATCACATACTTGCCCTCACCCAATTGATCCAGATGTTTCAGCAGCGCTTCCTTCAACAGTATTTCAGCCTGGGATTTCTCCGGGCTGTGTATATCGACCTCGGGCTCAATAATGGGCACCAGGCCTGCCTCTACAATCCTGGCGCCGATTTCGAATTGCTGGTCGACCACGGCATTGACCCCATCCGCATTCGCAGTTTTGATGACCGAACGCATCTTGGTGCCGAAAACACCCTTGTCCCGGGCTCGGGCGAGTAAAGTGTCGAGCTCGGGCATCGGCTTCATAATCTGGACGCCATTGGCCTCCTCGGCCAGCCCTTTATCAACCTTGAGGAATGGCACCACGTGCTTAACTTCCCATAAATACTCGGCGGTGGCGCGACCATCGATTTCTCGATCCATGGTATTTTCAAACAGGATAGCGCCCATGATGCGCTCGCCACTAAAACTCGGACTGCTAACGATGCGGGCACGCATGTCATGCACCACCTGGTACATTTCTTCATCATCGGAAAATGCGTCTGCACCGAGGCCATAATTGGCCAGAGCTTTTGGAGTGCTACCCCCGCTTTGATCCAGAGCCGCGATAAACCCGGGCTGTGACCTGATTTTCTCGAATTGCTGGTTAAAGTGATTCACGGTTACTCGTTTCGATTAGATAGATTTGAGGAATTCGATTCTGTGAGCGCCCAGTATAAACACTGTCTTTTTCTAATACAATTAAGATGGAGCCCGATCTACAGGGATGACTGGAATTGTCTGTTTCTGGTAAATCGGTCGTATTTAAAGCATCGGTACCGGCTTGGCGTCATATTGAAGCCGATCGGTTAATTCAAGCCTGTTAGTTTTCTATACAGGGGTTAGTCAGTACTTCGATTTTATATCGAGCAATCGGCTAGATATCAGAGTATCCCGATTAAGCGATTTGTCGAAAACAGTCGCATAGGCCAGTACCGCCTGAACATAATCCCTGGTTTCTTTAAATGGAACCGTTTCTACCCACAGGTCTGCCGGCATGCCATCTTTGCTCGGCAACCACCGACGCACATTGAGGGGGCCGGCATTATAAGCGGCGGCGGCCAGGACCACGTTATTTTCGAATCGATCCAGCACCGACCTAAAATAATACGTACCGAAGTTAATATTGTTGTCGATTTTCAAAATGTCTGCCTGACGCGGTCGGCGCAGACCAAGCGATTTGGCCACGTGTCTGGCGGTGGAAGGCATTATCTGCATCAACCCCAGCGCCCCAACTCCAGATTTGGCGAGCGGGTCGAACAGGCTTTCTCGACGCATTACGCCGTATATCACCGAAGGATCGAGGTGCTTCGCACTGGTATAGCTAAGCACCTGCTGCTTATAGGGCATCGGGAAGCGAAGCGCGTAATCGCTCCTGTGGGGTGTCCTGGCAACCGTTTTTATCGCGCTGTCGTACCATTTCCAGCTTGACGCGAGTGTGGCCGCCTGTTTCAGCTGTTCAGTATCCAGCCGCCTTAGTGCCTGAAACCACTCTCTCCTGGCATCGACTGGGCGGTCCAGGAAAAACAGTTCCCTGGCGCGTAACATATATATATTCGATGCCAGTAACGCAGCTTCGTCAAAATCATCGGTGGTTGCGGCATTTTCCTGCTCGATTCGGTAGGATATTTGCAATCTGTCTGCGGCCAGGAACCCATAATAGCTACTTTTGCCTGCCAGGGATTCGAATTTTTCAGTGGAAATAGCCTGGTATCCGAGCGATTCAAATGCCCTGGCCAACCAGAATTGCCATTCGTGCTCCCGCTGCAGGCGTTCTGGCATTTGTTTTATGGTTTCGACCAGACCCGCCCAGTCCTGCTCTCTCAATAGTATCCTCGCGAGCATCAAATAAGCCTGGTCATTTTTCAACTTCGCCGGTAACTCGGAAAGTAGACCCCGCGCTTCGGGTAATTGCTGTCTAGCCGCCGACAGGGCTATCCTTTTAACTATTGTGTCTTTCTGCTCGGGGCTAAAGGTATAGGCGTTTTCCAGTTGTCCCCAAAAGTCTCTCGCCTTCAGGCTATCCTTGCGCGCCAGGCGGTCGATTGCATGAGCAATAATTTTATTGTTTCTGACGCTATCACCGAGATTTGACACTGTGCCAAGAAACTTTTCGGGCCGCCGGTGGGCCTGGTACCAGGTATCGACGACCGCCTGGTCTGCCGAATCGAGCCTTTTCTTCAGGTATTTTGCCAGGTTTGGTCTGCGCGCATTAAAAGCCTTCTCGATTCGTAACCAGATAACCTGCCGGGCTTCCTTATTGGTATCCAGAAAGTACTCAAATCCCTGGTTACATTCTCGCGGTTGCGAATAACCCCTGAGCCAGATTTTTTCAATCTCACTATTTATGTTATCCACCTGGCCCAGTTGTAAACGAGCCTGGAAGGCGAGGCATTGAAGTCTCGTGTCGTCCCGCTTATCGAAAAACCGCAAATAATTTTTCCAGTCCTGGCGGCGCGCCAGTTCCGATAACCACGCGGCGCGTAGACGATAACTGAAAGGATAATCCTCGTGCATCTCGAAAAATCGGGTCATTTCCTCAATGCTCACACGCTTCATACGGTTTTTAAATGCGTCGTAGGTGAGATAGGCCCGGGCGGGGTATCCTTCGAGTTGTTTGAACAGGCGGTTAAATCTTTTAATCTGCCCGGTATTTAGCGCATAAGATGCATCGTTAAATAGCCTTCTCTGCAGGTCGATATTCGCCTCAATAGAAACACTTAACAGTAGCCCGCCCACCCCTGCCAGGCACACCAGCAGTGTCCGGAAGCGATTGAATATTTTAAAATTAACGAATAATTTATTCAAATTAACTCTTTAATTTACAAAATGTTACATTGGATTATAA
>JBGMRM010000370.1:0-2990 GCA_048061415.1 Gammaproteobacteria bacterium
GAAGCAACGAGGCCGCCCCGATATCCGCATATTTGCCGGCGGTGGCGGTGTCATTATCCCGAGTGAAATCAAGGAGTTAGAAGAATACGGCGTGACTCGTATCTATTCGCCGGAAGACGGCCAGAAAATGGGTCTACAGGGTATGATTTTCGACATGATCGAACGCTGCCAGTACAACCCCGGCGAAGCGGCGCCAGACTCGATCGAAGCCCTGAAAAATCATGACTTGAACGCCCTCTCCAGCCTGATCACCGCGCTCGAAAACGATACCGTGCCCGCTTCGCTGCGCAAGCAGATTAATAATGCAGTCCAACTGTTATCCCGCGCCGTCCCGGTGCTGGGTATTACCGGCACCGGTGGCTCCGGGAAGTCTTCGCTGACCGACGAAATCATTCGCCGTTTCCGGCTGGACCATCAGGATAAATTAAAAATAGCGATTATCGCGGTCGATCCCACACGCCGTAAGACCGGCGGGTCGCTACTCGGTGACCGCATTCGCATGAATGCGATCGATCACCCGAACATCTTCATGCGCTCGATTGCCACACGCGATTCGGTGGGCGAAATACCCGATGTAATCGGTGATGCGGTCAATGCCTGCAAGCTCTGCGAGTTTGATCTTATCATCGTCGAGACGCCTGGTATCGGTCAGGGAGACGCCGCCATAGTGCCGCTGGTCGATGCATCGTTGTACGTGATGACACCCGAATTCGGCGCACAAAGCCAGCTCGAAAAAATCGATATGCTCGACTTCGCCGATATCGTCGCGATCAACAAATTCGACCGTAAAGGCGCCGAAGACGCTTACCGCGACGTGTGCAAGCAGGTACAGCGCAATCGTGAGGCATTTTCGCAGGCGCCCGAAGAAATGCCGGTATTCGGTACAATCGCATCGCGCTTCAACGACGATGGCACCACCGCACTTTACCAGCATATCCTGGAAATACTGCAATCGCCGGGCCTCAAGCTCAATAAAGGCCTGCTGCCAAAGGTGAACATCAGAAAATCGACCGCCAAATCAGTCATAGTCCCGGCCGAGCGCGTGCGCTACCTGGCCGAGATTGCCGCCACGGTACGCGACTATAAAATCAATGCATTGCAGCAGGCCACGCTCGCGCGCGAACGACAGCAACTCGTCGAGTCGAAACGCATGTTGCTGGATCACTCCAGCGAATCGGATAGCAAAGCCCTGGATGGCCTGATAGAGATACGAGAAATCGAGCTCGATGCGTCAAACAGGATACTGCTCGAGCAGTGGCCTGAAATTAAACAAAGCTATGCGGGCGATGAGTACGTGCTAAAAATTCGCGACCGTGAAATTCGCTCGAAGCTTAAAAACCAGTCGCTCTCGGGCCTCGATATTCCGAGGGTATCCCTGCCCGAGTTTCAGGATCACGGCGAGTTGTTGAAGTGGTTGTTGCTGGAAAATTTACCCGGCAGTTTTCCCTATACCGCCGGAGTATTCGCGTTCAAGCGTGAGGGCGAAGACCCGACACGCATGTTTGCCGGCGAAGGGGACGCGTTCAAAACCAACCAGCGTTTCAAAGCGTTATCGCAACACTCCGCCGCGAAGCGCCTGTCGACCGCATTCGACTCGGTGACGCTCTACGGCCGTGACCCCGACGAGCGCCCCGATATTTACGGTAAAGTCGGAAATTCAGGTGTGTCGATTGCAACGCTCGACGACATGAAAGTCCTGTACGATGGATTCGACCTGTGCCATCCATCGACCTCGGTTTCGATGACCATCAACGGGCCGGCGCCGATCATTCTCGCCATGTACCTCAACACCGCGATAGACCAGCAACTGGAGAAATTCAACACCGATAACGCGCGCCCACCTACCGCACAGGAAATCGACAATATCCAAGACTGGACGCTGGAGAATATTCGCGGCACGGTGCAGGCCGACATCCTCAAGGAGGACCAGGGGCAAAACACCTGCATCTTTTCCACCGAATTTGCACTCAAGATGATGGGCGATATTCAGCAGTATTTCATCGACCATAAAATTCGCAATTTCTACTCGGTATCTATTTCCGGCTACCACATCGCCGAGGCCGGTGCGAATCCGATTTCGCAACTGGCATTTACGCTCGCCAACGGCTTCACCTTTGTCGAGGCGTACCTCGCGCGCGGCATGAACATCGACGACTTCGCCCCCAACCTGTCGTTCTTTTTCAGCAACGGTATGGACCCCGAATACACGGTGATGGGACGCGTCGCGCGTCGCATCTGGGCAACCACGATGCGCGATAAATACGGCGCCAACGAACGTAGCCAGAAACTCAAGTATCATATTCAGACTTCCGGCCGTTCGCTGCACGCGCAGGAAATGGACTTCAACGATATTCGCACCAGCCTGCAGGCCCTGATCGCGATTTACGATAACTGCAACAGCCTGCATACCAATGCATTCGACGAGGCGATTACCACGCCCACCGGAGATTCGGTGCGCCGCGCGCTCGCAATCCAGTTGATCATCAATAACGAATGGGGCCTGGCTAAATGCGAAAACCCTAATCAGGGGGCTTTTATCATCGAACAGTTGACCGACCTGGTCGAAGAGGCTGTGCTCGCCGAGTTCGAAAGCCTGTCCGAACGCGGTGGCGTCCTCGGCGCGATGGAAACCGGATACCAGCGCGGCAAGATCCAGGACGAATCGATGCTTTACGAACACAAAAAGCACGACGGGTCCTTGCCGATCATCGGCGTTAACACTTTCCTGAACCCGAACGGCAACGAAGATTACGAAATAGAACTGGCCCGCTCCACCGAAGCCGAGAAACAAGGCCAGATCAAACGCCTGGCGGAATTTCATAAAAGCCATAGCGCCGACGCGGGCCAGGCATTGCATCGAGTCAGGCAGGCGGCGATCGATAACCAGAATATTTTCGAGGCACTGGTCGATGCTGTCAGATATTGTTCCCTGGGCCAAATCACCGATGCGCTCTTCGAGGTAGGCGGGCAATATAGACGGAATATGTAGG
>JBGMRM010000371.1:0-2979 GCA_048061415.1 Gammaproteobacteria bacterium
ACACTTGTTGTCCAGTGCCCCATACTCGCCCTTAACATGCGACATGCAGAGTGTGCGGTTCTTGCAGTTTACTGAGGTGACTCGCCCTTCAGGCAATTCGTCCTTTGACAGGACCTTGTGCCAGACCAGATTACTTTTTTTATCCGTCACTATCGCCTCACAACTATTTGTATAGAGAGCTTACCACTGGCTATCAGGAGTCCAGGGGCCTGTATAATATGTAGCGCCAGACAAGACGATCGTTATGGCCAAATAAATTCGACCCCAGGTAAACATGGGAGGCCTCAAGAGAAAATTAGAAAAAATGACCAGATTATTTCTATCCATAAGGACTATCAGGCTTACCCTCACTTCGGCAATACCCTATAATCGCGCTTTGATCGATGCCCCGCGGAGCCTCTATGCGAATTAGCCAGGAAGCACTCACCTTCGACGACGTTCTACTGGTGCCCGCCAGGTCCGAAGTTCTGCCCAACGACGCCATCCTCAAGACCCACCTGACCCGAGACATTGAACTCAATATGCCGCTGATATCGGCCGCGATGGATACCGTAACCGAATCCCGTTTGGCAATCGCGATAGCGCAGGAAGGTGGCCTTGGAATCGTGCACAAGAATCTGTCGGTAAGCGAGCAGGCTAAGCAGGTAGCCAGGGTTAAAAAGTACGAGAGCGGGGTGATTAAGGACCCGATTACCATCGGCGCGGATACCTCGGTACGCGAGGTGATCGAACTAACGCAAAGCAAGAAGATATCCGGGCTCCCGGTCATCGGTGCCGATGGACTGGTGGGACTGGTGACCAAGCGGGATTTACGCTTCGAAACCAACCTGGACCAGCCAGTGTCTTCGATTATGACCGGTCGCGACCGGCTCGTGACCGTAGGTGAAGGCGCCGAAAAAGAAGAAGTGCTGGGACTACTGCACCGCCATCGGATCGAGCGCCTGCTGGTGGTCGACGATAGTGGTGAGCTTAAGGGCATGATAACGGTCAAGGATATCACCAAGTCGAGCGTATACCCGCTCGCGTGCAAGGATGAGCAGGGCAGGTTACGCGTGGGCGCCGCGGTAGGCACCAGTGCAGACACGGAGGAGCGCGTCGAAGCCCTGGTTGCGGCCGAGGTCGATGTGATCGTGGTAGACACCGCGCATGGCCATTCGCAGGGCGTAATCGAATGCGTGGGCTGGATCAAGCAACACTTCCCACAGATACAGGTGATCGGCGGTAATATCGCGACCGCCGCGGCCGCAAAAGACCTGGTCGAGGCCGGGGTGGACGCGGTCAAGGTCGGCATTGGCCCCGGATCGATTTGTACCACGCGTATCGTCGCCGGTGTCGGCGTTCCGCAAATTTCGGCGATCAGCAATGTTGCCGAAGCATTGCGCGACACCAGTCTTCCTCTGATTGCCGATGGCGGAATTCGATATTCCGGTGATATAGCGAAGGCCCTGGTCGCGGGTGCGCACGCGGTCATGATCGGTAGTATGTTTGCCGGGACCGAGGAAGCACCGGGAGAGGTCGAGCTGTATCAGGGGCGCTCATACAAGTCCTACCGGGGAATGGGGTCGATCGCGGCGATGCAAAAAGGCTCCAGCGACCGTTACTTTCAGGCCGATAGCGCAGATGAAAAACTGGTGCCGGAGGGTGTCGAAGGCCGGGTTCCGTATAAAGGGCCTTTGGCCAGCACCATCCACCAGCTGCTCGGTGGGGTGCGCTCAAGTATGGGCTACGTCGGCTGCAAAACCATCGACGAAATGCGCACCCGCCCCGAATTTGTACAGATCACCAGTGCCGGCATGAGCGAATCGCATGTACACGATGTGACTATTACCAAGGAGGCGCCAAACTACCAGGTGTAGTGGGGGCAGTCTTTTTCGCCAGGCAAATAATAATTCAAATTAATAACATACGCCGATATGAACCTGCACGACGATAGAATCCTGATTCTGGATTTTGGATCCCAATATACCCAGTTGATTGCCAGGCGGGTGCGCGAGGCCGGGGTTTATTGCGAAATTTATCCCTGGGATGCGGGCATGGCGCGCATCAGTCAATTTGGCGCCCGTGGTATTATTTTATCGGGCGGTCCCGAGTCGACACTCGAAGCGGATGCACCCCAGGCTCCCGCCGAGATTTTTGATATCGGAACGCCTGTCCTCGGTATCTGCTACGGTATGCAAACCATTGCCAGGCAGCTGGGTGGTGCAGTAGAAAATGTCGGCAAGAGTGAATTCGGCTTTGCCAGCGTGCGCGCACGAGGCCACACCGAACTGCTGCGCGATATTCAGGATAAACAGACAGAGGAGGGTCATGGGCTGCTCGATGTATGGATGTCCCATGGCGATCGGGTCGCGAAGATGCCGCCTGGATTTAAATTAATGGCGAGCACCGAAAGTGCCCCGATCGCGGGCATGGCCGATGAACAACGGCAAATATACGGCCTGCAATTTCACCCGGAAGTCACCCACACCCGCCAGGGCGTCGCCATCTACAGTCGTTTCCTGCACGATATTTGCGGTTGTGGTTCGGCCTGGACGGCTTCGAACATCATCGAGTCCGCGATTGCTGAAACGCGCGCTAAAGTCGGCTCGGAGCAGGTGATTCTGGGGCTCTCGGGTGGGGTCGATTCTTCGGTCGTCGCCGCTTTGTTGCACGAGGCGATCGGTGAACAGCTGAGCTGTATTTTCGTCGACAATGGTTTATTGCGTCACCACGAAGGGGACCAGGTGATGGAACAGTTTGCCCGGCACATGGGTGTGCGCGTGATCCGCGTCGATGCCGAAGCACGCTTCTTGAAAAAGCTTGAAGGTGTGGCGGACCCCGAACAAAAACGCAAGATTATCGGCAACCAGTTTATCGAAATTTTCGAAGAGGAAGCAGGTAAACAGGGCGAGGCGCGATGGCTTGCCCAGGGCACGATCTACCCGGACGTGATCGAGTCTGCGGGCGCCGATACCGGCAAGGCCCACCTGATTAAATCGC
>JBGMRM010000372.1:0-2952 GCA_048061415.1 Gammaproteobacteria bacterium
GATAAATGCAGTGGTGTAACCGGAATTCCAGGCGAGGCCCAGTTCGGCCAGCAGGATCAGTATAATTCCGAGCAGAAAGGTCGCTTTCGACTGCCGAAACTTTTCCGCAAGGATAATCAATGGCACCATGCCGAGCACCGAAAGGGCAAACACCGGCAGGTAGGTTTTCCAGTGCAGCGCCGGGTCGATAAGTAACACGTCCCTTAATACCAGCGGAAACGCGACAAACGTCGCCGACAGCACCAGGTGCAGCACGAATATACCGATATCGAGTTTGAGTAGCTCGCGGTTTTTCAATATCTGACCGACATCGGCCAGCGATAACTCGGTCTCTCGATGAAATTTTTGCCTGTGTGGCTGCGGCGTGACGAAAACCACCACGACGATGCCCGCGAGCGCGAGCCCGGCAGTAATCCAGAACAGGAATGGCAGGCCATACGCGGCCGCGAGCGTGGGACCCAGCACCATCGACAGCATGAAGCTGAACCCTATCGAAATGCCGATAAAGGCCATGACCCGCAGGCGTACTTCCTCGCGCGTCAGGTCTGCCGCGAGCGCCATAACCGCGGCGGCGATCGCACCCAGTCCCTGCAGGGCGCGGCCCGCAATCACCTGGTAAATCGTCACCGCCTCGGCCGCGACAATACTACCGGCACAAAAAATCAACAGGCCTGCGACGATAATTCTTTTGCGCCCGAAGCGGTCGGACAGGTATCCGAACGGCAATTGAAAAATGCCCTGGGTCAACCCGTAGATGCCGATAGCCAGGCCGGTCAATACCGGCGTCGTGCCCTCGAACTGGTCAGCGTAAAGGCTAAAGACCGGCAATATCAAAAACAGCCCAAGCATACGCAGGGCATAAACCAGGGACAGGGAAAATACGGCGCGTTTTTCGGTGACTAGCATAGTCTAACGGGTTGGCGGCGATCGGAAAGGCGCGATTCTAGCACATTCAAACCCCTCTTTTCCCGATCCTGTCCAGGTTAAATCAGCGCTGAACGAATCGCGTAAATCAAAACAAAAAAAGCTATAATTGCCGGTTTGGCCGACACATCCAACCATGGACTCAATCACGATTCGAGGGGCGCGCACGCACAACCTCAAAAACATCGATATCACCCTGCCGCGTGACAGGTTAATCGTGATCACCGGGCTTTCCGGCTCGGGCAAATCCTCGCTTGCTTTCGATACCATATTCGCCGAGGGGCAACGGCGTTATGTCGAATCCCTGTCTACCTATGCCCGGCAATTTCTCTCGGTGATGGAAAAACCGGATATAGACCATATCGAAGGCCTGTCGCCGGCAATTTCGATCGAACAGAAAACCACCTCGCACAACCCGCGTTCGACGGTCGGCACCATCACCGAAATTTACGACTACCTGCGGCTATTATTCGCTCGCGCCGGCACCCCGCGCTGTCCGACCCACGGATTACCGCTGGAAGCGAGCACCGTCAGCCAGATGGTCGACCAGGTGCTGGCGCTGCCTGACAACCAGCGCCTGATGTTGCTGGCGCCGGTGGTGATGAACCGCAAGGGTGAACACGTACAGCTATTCCAGGGCCTGCAACGGCAGGGATATTTGCGCGTTCGCGTGAATGGCGAAATCTACGACCTCGACGACCCGCCAAAACTTGCATTGCATAAAAAACACAATATCGAAGTCGTGGTCGACCGCTTTAAGGTAAGGCCCGACCTGAAGTTACGCCTCGCCGAGTCATTCGAAACCACCTTGCAGCTAACCGATGGAATTGCGGTCGTCGCGAGTATCGACCCATCACCGGATTCCAGCGAGATTAAATTCTCCGCCAATTTTGCCTGCCCGGAATGCGGCTATTCGATCACCGAATTCGAACCCCGCCTGTTTTCCTTCAATAGCCCTGCCGGCGCCTGCCCGGAATGCGACGGTATCGGCACGATGCAGTTCTTCGATCCGAATCTGGTGGTTAAATCTCCCGAACTCAGCATGGCCGGTGGCGCGATCCGGGGCTGGGACCGGCGTAACGCGTACTACTTCCAGATGTTGCGATCGCTCGCCAGTCATTTCGACTTCGACGTGGAAGCGCCATTCGGGGAATTGCCCGCGCGCATTCAGGATATTATTTTGAATGGCTCAGCCGATTCGGTTAAATTCGTCTATCGCAACGAGCGAGGCGAAAAGCGCGTTCAAAAACATCCGTTCGAAGGCATACTGCCCAATTTGAAACGCCGCTACCGCGATACCGAGTCGAGCCTGGTGCGTGAAGAGCTGGCTAAATTCCTCTCCAACCAGGCCTGCCAGGTCTGCGGCGGCGAACGGCTAAACGAGGCGGCCCGGCATGTTACGGTTGCCGGCCATACGCTCGCCGATATCACGCGTTTGCCGATCAACGAAGCGCACCGCTTTTTCCAGACACTCGAACTTTCCGGCCAAAGAGGCCAGATCGCAGAGAAAATAAACAAGGAAATTCGCGATCGTCTGAATTTTCTGGTCAATGTGGGGCTCGAATACCTGTCGCTCAGCCGCAGCGCCGAAACGCTCTCGGGTGGCGAAGCGCAGCGCATCCGGCTCGCGAGCCAGATCGGGGCCGGCCTCGTGGGGGTGATGTATATTCTCGACGAACCGTCGATTGGGCTGCACCAGCGCGACAACGAACGCCTGCTAAAGACCCTGCGGTATTTGCGCGACCTCGGTAATACCGTGATCGTGGTCGAGCACGACGAAGACGCGATCGAAGCGGCCGATTTTATCGTCGATATTGGCCCGGGCGCGGGCGTACATGGCGGGCAAATTGTCGCGACCGGTGACGCGGCCAGTATCGCCGCAAACGAACGGTCGATTACCGGTCAATATCTGAACGGCACCCGCAGCATCGCGATTCCGGCGAAACGAACCCCGGTCGATCCGGACAAATTCATTCGCATCAACCAGGCCAGCAGTAATAACCTGAAAAATGCCAACCTGGCCTTACC
>JBGMRM010000373.1:0-2949 GCA_048061415.1 Gammaproteobacteria bacterium
CACCGGCGCCGGCATGGTCGGCGCCTGCGCCGCGCTTTCGCTCGCACGCGGCGGGTTTCGGGTCGCCCTGATTGAGTCCAGGCCCGTGCCCGAGCCTCCTCACCCGGCCGATTCGGGCTATGACCTGCGGGTATCGGCGATAAGCCCGGCATCACAGCAAATTCTATCCGAGCTGGGTATATGGTCGGCGCTCGATCAGAGCCGTGTGGGGCATTATTACCAGATGTCTATCTGGCATGAAAATGGAAGCGCGAATATAGAGTTCGACTGTGCCGAGCTTGGCAGGGATAGTCTGGGCGCAATCGTCGAAAACAGACAAATCCTGCAAGCCCTGCTGCAAGCCTGTGAAAAGCAATCGTCGATCGAATGGTTTAGCCCTGATGCGATAGAATTCCTGCTGGAGAATTCCGATCAAAAACTCCGGCTTGGCCTGAAAAGTGGTGTCGAGATAGAGTCCGACCTGTTGCTCGCTGCCGATGGCCGCGACTCGAATACGCGAACCCTGGCTGGTATCGATTGCTGGAGTGGAAGCTACGATCAGATCGCGATTGTCGCAAACCTGGTGACCGAACTCCCCCATCGACACACGGCCTGGCAGAGGTTTCTTAATACCGGTCCGCTGGCGTTTTTACCGCTGGCTAATGGCGAAAGTTCAATTGTATGGTCCTGCGACAGCGAACTAGCCGGTGAGCTTTTGGCAATGGATGAGCGGTCATTTTGCGATGCCGTGGGTGATGCGGTCGAGCACAGGCTAGGTGCGGTACAGTCGATTGGCGAACGCCTCAGTTTTCCTTTGGGATGGCATAGCTGCCAACGATGGATGGAAAATCGAGTGCTGTTAATTGGAGATGCAGCCCACAGCGTGCACCCTCTCGCCGGACAGGGAGTGAACCTCGGGTTTAGCGATGTCGATGTGTTGACAAAGCTGATTGGGGGTCTGGAAAATCCCTGGGATCATCGAAAACTGCGTCGGTTTGAACGTCGACGTAAAAGCGAAACGGCGTTTGCCACCCATTTATTTACTGGACTCAACTGGCTGTACGGTAGCGACAACTGGTTCCTCTATCGATTACGAGATTTCGGTATGCACCGGGTGCAGGCGAGCCCCTGGAGCAAGCGCCTGCTGATGAAACAGGCGATTAGAAATATGGCCTGATCGAGAAACGATGGTGGTAACCTATAACTAATCCTGGGAGCCGGTATACCAGGCGGTGTAATAGCCGCTGGCGTGCAAATAAGGCTTTAAATCCGCTAAATCCAAAGCTATAGTATCGCCAACAGACTTAAGCCGTGGTGGGAGAGGATCGAGTGACACTCGACCACGCGGCTGCCCGGAAGTGCTCTGGTAACCGGGCAGAGGGCGTTCTCTTAATTAATAACTATCAGGTGCATATTGGGCAAAAATACTCCACTCTACCAGTCTCATCTCGACGCCTCGGCGAAAATGGTCGACTTTGCCGGATGGGAGATGCCGATCCATTACGGATCGCAAATTGCCGAACACGAGATAGTGCGTACCGATGCAGGTATGTTTGACGTGTCGCATATGACCGTGGTCGACGTGAGCGGAGGCGATGCAGGGTCGTATCTGCGGTATCTGCTGGCTAATGACATCGCAAAACTCAAAACTCCGGGTAAGGCGCTTTATAGTTGCATGCTCAATAGCACTGGCGGCGTGGTGGACGATTTAATCGTTTATTTTATGCGTGAAGGGTTTTACCGGGTGGTGATCAATTCTGCCACGCGCGATGCGGATATGGCCTGGTTAAACCAGCACGCAGCCGACTATCCTGATTTATCGATCAAGGAGCGTGACGAAGTCGCGATGATTGCGGTACAGGGCCCCAATGCCTGTGCAAAAGCGCTTTCATTGTTTTCCGACGATCAACGTTCGCAGCTCGAGTCCCTGGGTCGATTCGAATCCGCCGAAGCAGGTGATTTTTTTGTCGGTAGAACGGGCTACACGGGCGAAGACGGGTTCGAAGTCATGATGCCGGGCGACAAGGCTGCCAGTAGTTGGCAACGTTTGAGCGAAGCCGGGGTCAAACCCTGTGGCCTTGGGGCGCGAGATACCCTGCGACTCGAGGCAGGAATGAGTTTATATGGAACCGACATGGACACGACTACCAGCCCACTGGTTTCGGGCCTTGGCTGGACGCTGGCGATGTCGGATGAGCGTGAATTTATCGGCAAACAGGCTTTGCTCGAAGAAAAACAACAGGGTGTAAAACAAAAAATGGTTGGTCTGGTGTTGAAGGATAAGGGCGTATTGCGCAACCACCTGAAGGTGGTAACGGGTTCGGGGGATGGAGAAATTACTTCGGGCAGCTACTCTCCAACGCTGGGTAAGGCGATTGCCCTGGCGAGAATTCCGGCGGGGGTGGCCGGTGAGGTAGAGGTCGAGATTCGCAATAAACTGCTAAAGGCCGAAATTGTTAAGCTTCCCTTTGTTAGCCGGGGAAAATAAAATAGCTAAAATGCAGGAGAAGAAATAATGAGCAATGTTCCATCTGAATTAAAGTTCCTGTCCTCGCACGAATGGGTATTGATCGAAGACGATCTGGCCACCGTGGGAGTGTCGGATCATGCGCAGGAATTACTGGGGGACCTGGTGTTTGTCGAATTGCCGGAAGTGGGTAGCACGATAGCAGCCGGTGATTCGGTAGCCGTTATCGAATCGGTGAAGGCGGCATCAGACACCTACGCACCGGTCTCGGGGGAGATCGTTGAGGTCAATTCTGAACTGGAGGACTCTCCAGAACGAATCAACGACGATCCCTATGGAGATGGGTGGATGTACCGGGTAAAGATGGAAGATTCCAATGAGGTAGGTGAACTGCTCGATGCCGGCGCCTATACCGATAGCATAGCCGACGAAGAGTAACACGACCGATGCTATTAACCCGGCGACAATGTATATCGTATTCAGCCATCGTGCGCCTGTCCACG
>JBGMRM010000374.1:0-2930 GCA_048061415.1 Gammaproteobacteria bacterium
TATTGTTTGATAACAATATCATACAGTTCGTTCGAATATTTGCACCATACGCCCAAAACGCATCACGAGATCGAAGACTCGCTTGACGGGTTTGAATATCGTTAACTTGACAATACCGCAATCAATAGCTATCCATTAATAATCGACGCGACGATATCTGCTGATGACAATCAGTTCTGGAGGACATTAGGTTGCGTCCGGATATAACTAGCACCACGAGCCAGGTTCTTTTTTCTCGGGGGTGACATGGAGTGTTAAAAATGATTAAAGTAATTGTTTTTTCAGATATAAAAATCTACTGCGATGGCTTGAGCAGTATTCTCGCGAGCACCAAATCCATTGAAGTTATTGCTGCCGAAAATGACTTTGACCATGCGGTTGCCAAGATAAAGCAGGATTCGCCTGACGTCATCCTGCTGGAAATGACGATGAAGGATAGCTGCCAGATCGCGCATAATGTGAAACGACTTTTCCCTGACGCTAAAATTATTGCCCTGGCGACACCCGAAAATGAAAACAATATAGTCGAATGCGCCAAAGTTGGATTTACAGGCTATGTCACCAGAGAGGCCTCGCTGGACGAATTGATAGCAACCATCATCGGGGCGAAAAACGGCGAATTCTGCTGCCCGCCCAAAATTGCAGCCCATATATTCAATAACATTCATCACATCGCCTGCGTCGCACGAGACAAATATCTACCAAGAGCCAGTCTTGATACCGATGACCGTATAACCGGCCTAACCAGGCGCGAGCAGCAGATATTAAAACTAATGGCACGCGGGCTGTCTAATAAACTTATTTCTCGCGATCTCAATATCGAAGTATCGACGGTAAAAAATCACGTCCACAACATCCTCGTCAAACTTGGTGTAAAGAGCCGCACAGGCGCAACTTCCCTGTTACACAATGTTTCGATTACAGACGATCGACTAAATTCGCTGGATTTGGGTTTACTGGAACGAGTCGGCAGACACGCCTAAAACCCAGGTAAAATAGACAGTTGTGAATTAGAGAATCCCGAGGCGATTCAACCTTTTCCCTGTCCACTTATCGACTGCGTGGTGTTCGCCGCGCAGCACCGGTAACGTCTCGAGTAGTGGCTGCCTAAACATTACTGCGAATAAATCGTGCACAGCCGAGAAACGGTGCTCCACTCCTTTTACTAAAATAAACATTTAGTACTAGATCTTTGAATCATATTTGGTTCAATTTCCTAATCTATCGGCCTAGATCTTTAATAAATCCCTTCTCAATCCTTATGTGGATTCCTTGACCCTCCTAATTTCCGCATTCTTAAAGCAGGGAAAATAGATCGGTCTGAAATATAAATTAGGATATATCTGTGCAACCCCTCAACTGTTTGATTGTAGATATTCCGCAGGCGGTCCTGGTTGATATCCTGCAAAGAATTGCAGAGGGGGCCGGGGGATTAAATGTCATCGAAGGTGTCGCTGATAGCGCTGATCTACCCACGATACTTAGTAGTCAAACGGTCAATGTGCTGATAATAGGAATGGAAGAATTTGTTCTTCCAAAGATTTACAACGACATGCTTAACAGGTACTCCGATTTGCTAATCGTTGGCCTGGTTAATGATGGACGCATGGCCGCGGTTTTCATTAACGATATCCGCAGCCACGAATTTTTAAAAATTATCGAGATGCTGGGTCGGCGTTGAACGGGATCGAAACAGGTCCTCATGGCGAGACAGTTAGTGTGGAAAACATCAATTCAAGATGTGAATTAAGAGGCTGATCGAGCAATGGCGGATTTTACCAGCATCGCGGCGGTTTGCAGCAGCATTGTTCGATACCTGGATTTGTGTTTTCGCCAGCAACAGCCAGTAACCGGCAGGAACACATCGGTACGGCTAGTGCGCACCGAGGATTTGAACCGCGAAGTATCGTCCCTGATTGCCCCCCCATCGCTGTCGTTGTTTCTTTACCGGGTCGACTTCAACAAGGTTATGCGCGCTGCCTGGTCCGCGGTATCCCAATACGACGGCAACTCGCACCTGCCGCTGGATTTGCATTTTCTGCTTATCGCCTGGGGTGAAAATGCCGATCACGAACTGCGCATACTCGGCCGCACATTGCAATGCATGGAAACCACGCCAATTCTCACCGGGCCGCTGCTGGACTCAATCGCGCCGTGGGAAAAGAACGAATCGATCCAGGTATACCTGGAAGATCTTTCCACCGAAGATGTCATGCACACCTTCGACTCGCTGCCACTCGACTACAAGCTCAGCATTCCCTACGTGGCCAGAATCGCCGTGATTCACGGCGATAGCTCCGATATCGATCCTCCCGTTACCCATTTATCCACCGGGCTGGCGGTGGAGGTCGACAGTTGAATGAAAAGGCGGATTAAATACCAATGATTAGTAACGCTCTCAACTACGACTACCAGGTTCAGCGGCTGGCGCTCGGCATCAAGTTCGAAGACGAATTACGCTCGGCCGAACTGGTTTACCCGGTACGCGCCGAAATCGAGTATCTGTTACCACACCGCTCGCCTCCGCCGAAACGATTTTATGGCTTCCAGGTCCAGGGCAGCAAGGCACCGCAGGGCCTGCTGCGTGACAGCTCCGGGCGTTACTCGCTGGTCTATTACCCCGGCATTCAGGACCAGCTCGATCTACGCGTCTACGACTACGACCGCTACTATGTTCCGCGCCGGCTGCGCATTCCGCTGCTCACCCTGGCCGAGGTGCTGACAATCGAAGCAGACGAGGTCGTAGATTATTTTACCGGGCGCGTACGCACAGTGGTTATGTTTCCCGGTGCGGCCTATCACGGCCACTCCAGGCAAACCGGAATTCGCGGACGCGTAATCCGTGACGACGAGCCCATGCGCTGGGTCTATGTCGAGGCCATAGACCTGACCAGCAACCAGGTCATTGCGCGCACCCGCGGCGACGACCG
>JBGMRM010000375.1:0-2927 GCA_048061415.1 Gammaproteobacteria bacterium
GTCGGGCAGGTCGCGCGTGGCACAACTGTCCGCGTCGATAGTGACGCGAAAGCCGTGGTCGAGCGCTGCCCGCGCGCTGGAGCTCACACACATATGGGTCATGAACCCAATCAGGATCAATTCCGTGTTTCCAGACTCGTCGAGTAGCGCCTTTAAGCGAGTATCGGTAAAGGCGTTCGGTAGTGTTTTTTCTACCACCTCTTCCCCGGCGGTCGGGCTTAATGACTGGATAATTTGCCCGCGTTCGGCATTTCGGTCGAACAAACCGCCTTCACGGCCCCTGTGGGCAATGTGGATAATCCTGCTACCCGCTTCGCGGGCTTTGGCAAGCAGGTTTTTGGCATGATCGATTGCTGCATCCGCGCCACTAACCGCGATCGGCCCCTGCAGGTATTCATTTTGCATATCGATCAAAACCAGGTTCGATACATCGAGTTTCGACGGTTCGAGGTCTGCGCCTGACAGTTCCATCAGCGTTTTAGGGGTGGTCATCTGTTACTCCGGCAAGTTAGTCAAATTTTCGACGACAAGGCTAATCTGGCGCCATGCCCTTGTCCTTGAGTTCCTGTATCGCGTCTGTCGTTTTAGCGAGACTTTCCAGTCCCATGCCGCGTAGCACGTAGGGCGCCTTGGTGAATTGAATTTCGGTGTAATCGACGATTTGAAACCGGTTGCCCCACGGGTCGAGGAAATCGAGGAAGGTGCCGGGCAGAATTTCTATTCCGTGTTCCGCCAGCGATTGTTTGACCCTGTCCTGATCCGATACCACCAGCCCAAAATGCCTGCCATCATCGGGCGATTGCCGGCGACCCTTTTGCAGGGCCAGGAATTGATCGCCCATATCGATAAATGCCATATCCTCGCTCTTCCCACGTAATTCGAAGTCGATAAATTTGGCGTAGAATGCCAGCGCTTCTTCGATGTCACCGACTTCCAGCGCGACATGGTTAAAGCCCATAGCACGTGCTTTACTTGTTTCAGCCATTTGAACGGGTCCTCACTAAACAGGATCGGCGATTATAGGGCAGATTATCCGAGAGAACACAGGATTAAATAAAACCCTTCATTTCCGCGCCTGGAGTTTTGCGAACCAGTGATCCTGCACCGCGTGCGGGAAAGTTATTTCGTCGCAGCCATTAAACTCGGCAAATGACTCGACTGCCCGACACAATGCGCCGGCAAAATCGGCATCGACTTTATCTTCGATGTGTACCGATTTAACCTCAAACTGCCGCTTCGACCGATGGGCCTTGCAGTCGATGCGCCCGACGAAACGGTCACGATACAGCAGGGGCAGGCAGAAATACCCAAACTGACGCCTGTGCCGCGGTATGTAGCACTCGATCTGGTAGTCGAAATCGAATACATCGCGGCTACGATTTCGCTGGATGATGACGTTATCGAATGGCGATAGTATTCGTACCACCGCATGACTGCGTGGTGCGCGAGCTTCGAGCAGGGCAGGGTCGAGGTAGGCGATGCTGCCGCCTGCGAGGTTTACCCTGGCCAGCCCCCCGGCGTCGACGCGCGCCGCCAATTGTTCGCCGACAGCGGTGCGTAATTTTTGCCCCTTGCGCAGGTAGCTAATCGACTGTTGCGTGGCGAAACCATGCCCGCGCAGGGTGGTATCGATCAGGTAATTGGCGTATTCGTCCAGGGTGGGTTGGCGCGTATCGACGCAGTCGGGCAACACGCGCTCCGGCAGGTCGTAAACCTTTTGAAAACCCTCGCGTTTGCTCACCATTAACTCGCCCTGCATAAACAATTGTTCGAGCGCCTGTTTGGCGGGCTTCCAGTTCCACCATTCCTTCTTGCCTTTATGCGTGTCTTCGAAATCGCGCGCGCGTAACGGGCCTTCCTGTTCTATACGCTCGAGGATGCGGCTAATCAGTTTCTTATCGCAATTTTCGAACCAGGTGCGTTCGCCATTATCCTGGGTCATGCGGGGCAGGGCGAAACGATAATCGCGCATGGGCAACCAGGCCGCCGCGTGAAACCAGTATTCGAATATTCTGCGCTCCTCCACCAGGCGGTCGAGAAATTTTGCCTCGTAATTCGAGACGCGCGAACGCAACACGTGGTGGTGAGCCCGTTCGACCACCGAGATGGTGTCGATCTGCACATAGCCGAGGTGTTCGATAGCACGCAAAGTGGCCTGCTTGCCGCGGCCAAATGAGTCGGTTTTCAACAGGCCCTGTTGATTGAGCGCAATACGACGAAGCTTCCCCTGAATAGGCATACGCCAGTATAAAGCAGTGCCTCCCCTGATCAACCTGGTGATAAAATGGGCGGCTTAAATTGACCGAGAACCACTATGTCCCAGATCGAACGATTGCGCCCCGACCCGATTCCGCCGATTCATCCCCTACCCGAATACCTCGCTACCGGCCAGCGCGCCGAGTGGTACGAAGAGACCAAACGCGTGCTTCAGGTGCCGTGGATGGGAGTCGTGACCATGGCTTACAGTCATTACCCGAACTTTTTTGGCGAATTATGGCGCGGCCTGAAGCCACTTTGCGAGAGCCGCCCGTTCGTCGAGGCGTTTCTGGAATTACGCGAATTCGTCGAAGCCCAAACCGCACAGTTAAACCCCCAACCCTTGCCTGGAGAATTGTCGGGTATGGGCTATGCGCCACGCGAGATCGACAGCATCCGCGAAATGAATACGGTTTTTTCACACGGCAACCAGCCTTATGTGGTGATCGCGGCCATCGCCCGGCATCTGCTCGAAATCGGCGATATGGCCGGTGAAACCGACATCGAACCCGAACTTTGGCAGGGGCGCCATGCGCCCGACCTGCGGGTGCCCTTTTTGCTGATGGAAGCACACCACGTCGATGCGCCCACGCGAGAGGTCTATGACGATATCAAGCTGCGGCTGAATCTACCCTTCGTCAATACCGACTACCGGGCCTTTGCGCGCTGGC
>JBGMRM010000376.1:0-1502 GCA_048061415.1 Gammaproteobacteria bacterium
AAGCCGGGTAACCTGGCCACCGCGGGGCCGATTTAATCGATCGGTTTAATCAGCTCTGGACCTTCATTACGGGAATTGTTCACCGTGGTGCTCACAGCATAATACTGGTACCGGGGTGCAGTATCGTTTATCAGCGCATCGGCAATTTCGGTTTTTTCCGAAGTGCAATCGAGCCAGGCATCGTAGTCGACTACGGCTATATGCACCGGCATCCGATGGTGAATACGACTCATCTCGTCTTTCGCTTCGGTGGTAATGATAGCGCAGGACTGTATTTCGTTGCCATCGGCATCCTGCCAGTGTTCCCAGATTCCAGCCAGCGAAAAAAGCCTGTGATCGATATGACAGCAATAGGGTTGCCTGCGTCCGTTTTCGGCCCGCCATTCGTAAAACCCATCGGCAGGAATCAGGCAGCGTCGGCGCCTGTAAGCCTGCCGAAATGAAGGCTTTTCGGCGACCGTTTCACCCCGCGCATTAAACATGCGATTGCCCAGCGAAATATCCTTCGCCCAGGATGGGATCAACCCCCAGCGAAAAAACGTCAGACGGTTATCGTTATAGGCCATCACCGGGGTGGTAGGCGCTATATTGTAACGTGGGCTGAATATGTCAGGCGGCGGCGAATTATAGTGTTCGGCGATGTCGCGCACATCGCTATCCAGAAAAAATCGGCCGCACATAGCATACCCCTGAGCCGGGCGAAAAGGTCCTGCCTGGCCACCTGTTTAAACAGCTCCAAAATATACCCCATCTCGGGGCTAAAAACCGCATAATACCGCTTCGTATTCACTCCATCGATTGCATGAACCTGATCAGCGCGATAAACCTGTACCATAGC
Organism: Gammaproteobacteria bacterium; assembly: GCA_048061415.1. Classification (GTDB taxonomy): domain Bacteria; phylum Pseudomonadota; class Gammaproteobacteria. The sequence continues at coordinate 839 of JBGMRM010000376.1, forward strand.
TACGGCGACCAACCGTTACTGGACAATGCCAGCCTCAAAATTGAAACCGGGGAGCGAATTTGCCTGGTCGGCAGGAATGGCGCCGGCAAGTCAACGCTATTGAAAATGATCGCGGGAGAATTGGAATCCGATGACGGAACCATCACCTGTTCAAAGGATATCCGTATCGCCGAGCTAAAGCAGGAAGTGCCCGGAAATATGCAGGGTAGCGTCTACGACTGTATCGCCGCTGGTATCGGAGCTCTGTCCAGCGTTTTTACCGACTGGCATCACCTGGCCCTCGAAGCCGCGAGTGATCCGAGCCTGTTACCCCGTTTGCAAAATCTTCAGGACACCATTGAGGCCAACAATGCCTGGAACCTGGAACATCGTATCTCCACTACCCTGTCGACGCTGGCATTACCCGCGGATACACCATTTAATCAGCTCTCGGGCGGGATGAAGCGACGTGCATTGCTCGGACAGGCGCTGGTCAGTGACCCGGACCTGCTGTTACTGGACGAGCCGACCAATCATCTGGACATAGATTCGATACTCTGGCTGGAAGATTTTCTGCGCCAGTTTAGAGGAAGCCTGTTGTTCATCACCCACGACCGTTCGTTCCTGCAGGCGCTCGCCACCCGCATCGTCGATCTCGACCGCGGCAACCTGACGAGCTGGCCGG
>JBGMRM010000376.1:1512-2919 GCA_048061415.1 Gammaproteobacteria bacterium
TTGACCTCTTCTCAATTGAAGCCCATTATAGTCCAATGAGGTCAGGAAGTCAACAATTATTCCTTAAGGTATTCATATGCTGTATTTCGATCTCGACCGCGGCAACCTGACGAGCTGGCCGGGTAGTTACGATAAATACCTCAAAGCCAAACAGGCTCAGCTCGACGCCGAAGAAACGACTAACGCTCTCTTTGACCGGAAACTGGCTCAGGAAGAGGTCTGGATCCGGCAGGGAATCAAGGCGCGGCGAACCCGCAACGAAGGCCGTGTGCGCGCACTGAAAGAATTGCGCCAGCAACGCATGCAGCGGCGTGAGGTAATGGGTCGCGTGAAACTGGCCAAACATCAAGCGGAGCTTTCCGGAAAAATTGTTATCAGGGCCGAAGATATCTCGTTTGAATGGCCGCATAAACCGATCGTCAGCCACTTTAGCTGCACGCTATTACGCGGTGAAAAAATTGGTATTATCGGCCCGAATGCCTGCGGAAAATCAACCCTGATACAACTTCTACTGGGCAGGCTGGAGCCACAACAGGGACGGGTCGAACTCGGCACCAAATTGGAGATCGCCTACTTTGACCAGCACCGAGAAAGCATCGAGCTGGAAAAAAGCGTGCGCGATAACATTGCGGACGGCGCCGATACGGTCACTATCAACGGTCGGTCAAAACACGTTATCAGCTATCTGAAGGATTTCCTGTTTAGCGAAAAGAAAATCAACCTGCCGGCCAGGGCGCTTTCCGGCGGCGAGCGAAATCGACTGTTGCTGGCCAGGTTATTTACCCGCTCGTTCAATGTTCTGGTTATGGACGAGCCCACCAACGACCTCGATATAGATACGCTCGAACTGCTCGAGGAACAACTCGTCGAGTTTAAGGGTACTTTATTACTGGTCAGCCACGATCGAAGTTTTATCGACAATCTGGTATCCAGTACACTGGTCTTCGACAGGCCGGGACAGGTCAATGAATACATCGGCGGCTACGAAGACTGGATCAGGCAAAGGCCGCAGAACTCCGATTCGACCGGGCCGGCGGCATCCCTGCAAAAACCTGCGGCGCAACCCGGACAATCGAATACCAACGAAGAGACCCGCAAAGAGCTGAAGGCCCTGCCTGGTCAAATAGAAAAACTCGAAGCCAAAATAGCCGAAATACAGCAAAGTTTCACCGACCCTGGCTTTTACCAGCAAGACCAGCGTAGGATTCGAGCGCAGCAGGATCATCTAAAGTCTATTGAAGACTCGCTGAATAAGCTGTACCAGCGCTGGGAGTCTCTCGAAGACCGGTAATTTTACCGGTTTCCCCCTGATTACGTAGGGTCGAATTTATTCGACCACTCGGAATACCTAAGGTCGGTAGAGTCGATGACTGGCGCGGTGGCCACAGGTCTGGGGAGTGACAGTTA
>JBGMRM010000377.1:0-2918 GCA_048061415.1 Gammaproteobacteria bacterium
TATAGCGACGAGGATGGCATTATCACTTCGGAAACCGCATTAATTTGATTGTTAGAATTACCGGTGTAACGCGCTCGGGTTATTGCAGCCTCAATCAGACGGCGAAGGTTTAGCCCGATCGATCGAAACGAATTTTCTGAGGGTAGGGAAATACATCCTCATACACGCCAGCCCTGATACCCTCCTGTTTTCGAATCCAGTAATCGGCGTCGAGCAGGTCGCTGTGATATTTAAGAAAAGCCCTGCGGGTGCGTTCTTCGGCAAAAAGAAAAGTGGCGAACTGTTCGGGAAATACATCTTTGGCATCGATACTGTACCAGGGCTCCGCCGCCATTTCGTCTTCCAGATAGCGTGGCGTCGGAATTTTTCTGAAGTTGCATTCGGTCAGGTAGCAAATTTCATCGTAGTCATAAAATACCACGCGCCCCTGGCCCTGACCGGTCACGCCGAAATTCTTCAATAGCAGGTCGCCGGGAAAGATATTGGCGCCAGCCATTTCCTTGATCGCCTGACCATAGCCCCGCATCAGTCGATCGAGGTATTTATCGTCGGCGCGTAGTACCGCAAGGTTCAAAGGCGTCATGCGGCGCTCGATATACAGGTGCCTGATTACGATGTGTCCGCCTTCTTCGGAAATGCTACTGGCGCAGGTTTCGTACAGTTCGTCAAGCAGGTCCTGGGCGAATCGCTTGCGCGGCAGCGCAACGTGTGAATATTCGAGTATGTCCGACAGTCGTCCTACCCGGTCGTGCTGTTTAACCAGCCGGTAGGTATTTCGTACCTGCTCGCGCGTCACTTTTTTCGGCGGCGGGAAGTAATCGCGTATCACCTTAAAAACGTAGGGGTACGACGGCAGTGTAAATACCGCCATTACCATACCCTTAATTCCCGGCGCAAAGATAAGTTCATCCTCGGAATGCCTGAGATGGTGCAGAAAATCCCGATAGAAATCGGTCTTGCCCTGCTTATGCAACCCGATCGCCGAGTACAGGTCTTCCTTGCTGCGTGAGGGCATCAGTTCACGCAGGAAGGCTACGATTGACGATGGTACTGGATGGTCGACCATGAAATAGACGTAGGAAAACTCAAATAAGCCCGAAAGCCGGCGGCTGCCGATAATAATCGCGTCGGCGTATATCGATCCCTGCTCATCGTTTAGTATCGGAATCGCAAACGGGATTTCCTTTTCTGCATTGATGCACTTGCCGACTATATAAGCCGCCTTGTTGCGATAGAAGACGGTGCTGATAACCTGGAATTGAAAATTCAGATGGGCCCGTCTTGGGCGGGGGAAGGTTTCCCTGATCAATGCCTGGGTGATATTTCTGACATCGCGGTCGAGATTTTCAAACGGCAGTGCGAAACCACTGTCGATCAATACCTGTCTGATCGATGCCCTAAAGCCGCGTTTGGCCGGGTAATAGACGTGGTACGAGGGTTTATCGGACTCGATGAATTCGGTCGATACCACGCTGCGTACAAAGATATAGTCGTTGTCGAAATAATCGCGGTGGAAAAGGGCGCAGAATACTGAGTTGTAAAATGTCTCTGCGAGTTCCGGTTGATGATGATCCTGAATCAACTGGACATATTCGCGTTTTACATCGAACCAGAGCGGGCCATTAAACTTACCCAGATTGAATAGCTTGTTAAGATTCCGGATCGCATCTTTCACGCGCGTATCGTAAAACATGATACGCTCTCGCGAAGCGATGCGTTCCGCCTCCCAGTCGGCATTTTCGAAGCGCTCGCGGGCACCCTTGGTGATCTTGCTGAAAATAGTAAAATGGCGGTCGAATCCGGTGAGGATAGACCGCGCGATATCCTTAGACAGGCCTTCGATGACGGTGTCTGTCATCGCGTTCTAATTTCGCTGGTCATTGACTTATTTACGCGCCGGTATATTGAGTCGTTGTCGTTTTTCCCACAGATTTTTTCGGCTGATGCCAAGCATTCTCGCGAGTTCGGTTTCATTAAATTCAGGCTGGAATTTCTTCACGAAACTGACGAAATATTCATCCAGCGAGAAGCGCTGCTCGAGTTCCGACAGGGATTTCCCGTTCCCCGCTTCAATCATGCTCAGCGCCAGATCCTCGGATTCGATACAGTGTCCACGACACAGTATTACGGCCCTTTCTATGACATTTTCCAGCTCGCGGACATTACCTGGCCACGAATAATTTTCCAGTTCCTGGTAAGCCTCGTCGCTAAAGGTCATCGATTTGCGATGGATGCGATAGGACATTTTGGTCAATATGGCGTCTGCCAGTTTCCTGATATCGCCACTACGATCACGCAGTGGTGGCGCCTGTAGTTCGAAAACGTTCAAGCGATAATATAGATCCTCGCGAAACTGCCCGTCTTCGACCATTTTTTGCAAATTTTTATGGGTTGCGATCAAAAATCTGACATCTACCCTGATGATCTTGCTGGAGCCGACCCGACGAATTTCGCCTTCCTCCAGAACACGCAATAAGCTGGATTGCGCGTCGGGCGGTAATTCGCCGATTTCATCGAGAAACAGCGTGCCACCATTGGCCGCTTCGACGAGCCCCTTTTTCATTTGCAATGCCCCGGTAAACGCGCCTTTTTCGTGGCCAAATAATTCAGATTCGATCAGGTTTTCGGTAAATGCCGCGCAATTAAAACTGATCAGGGTATGCTGCCCGCGCGAGCTCTGCGCGTGGATAGAGCGTGCAACCAGCTCCTTACCCGTGCCCGTTTCCCCCACAATTAGAATGGTAGCGTCGGTGGGTGCAACCCGACCGATGCGGTCGAGTAGATTTAGCATCGGTTCACAGTCACCGATCATGCCGTCGATCGGATAGTCCCTTGCGACCTCTTTTTGCAGCAATGTGTTTTGCTGTTCGATCATGGCCCTGTCCAGGATGCGCTTTACCGTCATGATCATTTCATCG
>JBGMRM010000378.1:0-2916 GCA_048061415.1 Gammaproteobacteria bacterium
GCTCCCCGATTTTGTCAAACTGGCCGAGGCCTATGGTCATGTCGGCATAAAAGTAGAAGACCCCAAAGATTTGCACGATGCGATGAAACAGGCCTTCGCCCTGAAAGATCGCACCGTTTTTCTCGACATCATCACCGACCAGGAAGCCAACGTGTACCCGATGATTTCTTCAGGAAAGGCGCACAATGAAATGGATCTGTCTCCGTTACAACAAAAAATTCAGGCATCGCTCAGGGCCAAAGGGGAAATTGCATAATGCGACACATCGTATCTTTACTCGTCGAAAATGAGGCCGGCGCACTATCGCGCATATCGGGTTTATTTTCTGCACGCGGATATAATATAGAGTCCCTGACGGTTGCGACCACAGAAGATCGGACCCTGTCGCGTATGACTATTATAACCACCGGCTCTGACCGGATCATCGAACAAATCACCAAGCAATTAAATAAGCTGGTCGACGTCGTCAAGTTGCAGGATTTTACCGAAGGCAACTTCATCGAGCGCGAAATGATGTTTGTCAAGGTAAAAGCCCTGGGCGAAGGCCAGCGCGCAGAAGTGAAGCGTCTTTCCGATATATTTCGCGCCCGTATCATCGATGTGACCGATACCACATTTTGTATCGAGTTGACTGGTTCCGGCGAGAAATTAAATGCCTACATCAGGGCTATGCACGAAAATAATGTCATCGAAGTCGTACGCTCCGGATCGATGGGCATACTGCGGGGCGAAAAGGCACTTACTGTATAAGAGCACTCCTCGATCAAAAACGAATTCTAATTAATCCAGCAACACATGAGGCTGTTATGAATATTTATTACGACAAAGACTGTGACCTGTCCCTTATCCAGGGCAAGAAGGTAGCCGTCGTAGGGTACGGATCACAGGGTCACGCGCACGCCAATAATCTGAAAGATTCCGGCGTCGATGTCTGCGTCGCGCTGCGCGAAGGCTCTGCGTCGACAGCTAAGGCAGAGGCCGCTGGCCTGCTAGTGAAAAATACCGCCGAGGCGATTGGTGATGCCGATGTGGTGATGGTGCTGACACCTGACGAGTTCCAGAATGAACTGTATACAAACGACATAGAACCCAATATCAAACAGGGCGCCGCGCTGGCCTTCGCGCATGGATTTGCGATTCATTACAACCAGGTGGTGCCTCGTGCCGATCTGGATGTAATCATGATAGCGCCCAAGGCCCCGGGGCATACGGTGCGTTCCGAATTTGTCAAAGGCGGTGGAATCCCGGATCTAATCGCGATCCAGCAGGATGCGTCTGGAATGGCTAAAGAACTGGCTCTCTCCTATGCGGCCGGAATCGGCGGTGGCCGCACTGCCATAATTGAAACCACTTTCAGGGATGAAACCGAGACAGATTTGTTCGGCGAGCAAACCGTTCTTTGCGGTGGACTTATCGAACTGATAAAGGCCGGATTCGAAACACTGGTGGACGCTGGCTACGCTCCCGAACTGGCTTACTTCGAGTGCCTGCACGAGGTAAAGCTGATTGTCGACCTGGTCCATGAAGGAGGCATCGCCAACATGAACTATTCGATTTCGAATAATGCCGAATTCGGCGAATACGTTACCGGTCAGAAAATTATCAACGAGGAAAGCCGCTGGGCGATGAAAGAATGCCTGGAGAACATCCAGAATGGGAACTATGCCAAAAAATTCATCCTCGAAGGTCAGTCCAATTACCCGGTAATGACTGCCTGCAGGCGCAATAACGCGGCGCATGAGATAGAGCAAATCGGTGAAAAGTTACGCACGATGATGCCCTGGCTAAGCACTAACGCACTGGTGGATAAATCCAAAAACTAATGAAATCTGAACGAAAGGCCTGAATAATCAGGCCCTTCAAATATCGGCTACGAATCAGGACACCCCAACGCATTACAAACCTTATGGACGATAGCAACCCAAAACCAGGCCGTAAAACCTCGCGCAGGGGTATTTTTCTATTACCCAATCTGTTCACTACCGGAGCGCTATTCGCCGGGTTTTACGCCATTATCGCCTCGATGAACGGCCATTACGAGACAGCGGCAATGGCAATTTTCCTGGCCATGCTGCTCGATGGCCTCGACGGACGGGTAGCACGCATGACCAACACCCAGTCGGCATTCGGTGCGGAATTCGATAGCCTCTCGGACATGGTGTCATTTGGTGTTGCGCCGGCGTTGGTGGTGTATCAATGGTCTCTGGTTCACCTGGCGGAAGTATCTGCACTCTGGGGTAAACTCGGCTGGCTGGCCGCGTTTGTCTACTCCACTTCAACCGCATTACGTCTGGCTCGATTCAATACTCAGATCGGGGTCGCCGATAAACGTTACTTCCAGGGCCTCGCCTGCCCAGCTGCTGCTGCGGTGATAATGGGCGCTATCTGGGTTAGCGAAACCTATGGGATTACCGGAAGCGAAGTGGTGTACCTGGCCCTGGCGCTCACCTTGCTAGCGGGTGGCCTGATGGTATCGAAGTTTTCCTACTATAGTTTCAAAGATATCGACATGCGTAAGAGGGTCCCATTCTTTGCAGTGCTAATCGTGATGCTGGTGTTTGTATTTTTGTCGATCGAACCACCAACCGTTTTATTTTCGTCTGCTTTCCTGTACATGTTATCGGGTCCAGTCATATCGCTGTTCCGGTGGAATCGAAAACGACAAAGGAGAGCCGAGTCTACCGGAAAAAACGAAGCAGATTGATTTTTTACCGGCACTCCCCAAATGTGCGGGGTCGAATTCTTTCGGCCCTCGACGCTTATATTGATCTGATTGTTAGCGAAATTTAAATAATTACTTGGCAAGCCCGTTAGAGTTGGCTATATTTCATTCATGTATGACACATACGCACCCTTCCACCCCCCAGTCCTGGCCAACCGCCGGGCGCCCCTGCCTGCGTATGCACTGCTATCTCT
>JBGMRM010000379.1:0-2914 GCA_048061415.1 Gammaproteobacteria bacterium
TGCCACCACAACTGCCGTTGCAGGCAAGCATGCTCAACAATATAATCTGGAGTCTGCGTTTTCGTGCCTGGGCCCTGTACTGGTCCTTCAGGGATGACGATAACAACGCCGATATCAATTTATTTGTCAATTATTTCGATACCGATACCACCCAGTCCCTGCGCCACTCGGTCGGGCTAAGCGGTGGCATGATCGGATTAATTAATGCCTTTGCGCTGGAAGATTATAGTGGCTCCAACAATGTCGTGATCGCGCACGAAATCATGCATACTCTGGGCGCCTCCGATAAATACGGCCGGTCCAATTTACCAATTCACCCCGGCGGGTACGCGGAACCTTACCAGCAACCCCTGTATCCTCAGCGCAGGGCGGAAATAATGGGTGGAAGAATTCCTGTCAGCGCAACGCAGGTGATGATGCCGGAAAGCCTGAAGCAGGTTGTAGTCGGCGCATTAACTGCGAGCGAGATTAACTGGTACATCCAGTGATACGGGGCGCTGCTGAATTAATCGAAGCTCGCTTAACGATTGCGTAAATAGACGTAACTCGCGCCGCTGCCCCCATGCCTTGGCTGTGCCGGACACCAGGCAAGAACCGATGGCTGTTGCGCCAGCCAGTGTTGTACCAATGGCTTTAATACCGCCTCACCTGTCGAACGCTGCCCTTTGCCGTGAATAATTATCAGCATTTTAGAGCCCAAAGACAGCGCATGGTCGAGGAAAAGATTCAATTCTTTACTGGCCCGTTCCTGGGTATATCCGTGCAGGTCGAGTCGGCTGTCTATTGCCAGGGTCCCCTGGCGTATTTTGCGTTGCTGCTTTTTGGTGATACCCGGGTTGAAGTTTGAGTCCTGAAGCTGGTTGAGTTGCTGAAAGCCGATACTGGAAAAATCGGGTCTGGATTCCGGGGGTCGGGGACTGGATATGGGGGGCTTTTTAACCCGGTCCCGATAAGTATTGATGCGGTCGTGGTCGAGTCTTTTGACGCCGGGTACGAGGTCGGCAAAATTGTCCTTATCATTTGATTTCTGGCTCACAACAGCCTTTCTATGATTCCTGCAGCAGGGTGCATACTATTATAATTGTCAGGATAATAAAATAAACCAGGTCTAATTTATTCCGACCTGCTTTAATTTAATCCCGTGCAGGTATCGAATTGGTTTATTATTCGCCTGTTTTTTATATCGACTCGATTGATGCATATACTGATCACCAATGACGATGGGTATCTTGCCCCGGGGATTAAAATTTTGGCCGAGCGGATATCTGCGATAGCCGAAATAACCGTGGTAGCACCCGACAGGGACAGGAGCGGTGCAAGTAACTCGCTCACACTGATGCGTCCACTAAGGGTGCGCGAGACTGAGCCTGGATACTTTAGTGTCGACGGTACGCCCACCGATTGTGTCCATCTGGCCATTTCCGGATTGCTGGAACAAAAACCCGACATGGTGGTATCTGGAATAAATGCAGGGGCCAACCTGGGCGACGATGTGCTGTATTCCGGTACCGTAGCCGGCGCGATGGAAGGGCGGTATCTCGGTTTACCTGCGCTTGCCGTATCACTCGTTGGCAAGGGTAATCAACATTATGATACCGCCGCCGAAATTACCGTTAGAATTATTCAAAATCTGATAATCGACCCCCTGCCTGTGGATACCATCCTGAATGTTAATGTCCCTGATCTGGCCTCAGACGAGGTCGGTCCGATTCAGGCGACCCGCCTCGGGTTTCGTCACAAGGCCGAATCGATGGTTAAGCAAAGCGACCCCGTTGGATCACCGATCTATTGGGTAGGTCCTCCCGGCTCTGCGCAGGATGCCGGGCCTGGCACCGATTTCTACGCGGTGGAGCACTTGCAAGTATCGGCTACACCGCTACAGATAGACCTGACTCGCCACGCCCGCATTAAGCCGCTACAACAGTGGTTGAATGGCTTAAATCAGAGCGCTGACAAGGCCTCATGAGTCCCTCCGGCAAAATATTCCAGGGTATCGGAATGACTTCGCAACGAACTCGTGATCGTTTAATTCAGCGTTTGAAAGACCAGGGAATCGATAACGAATCGGTGCTTGAGGTGATGCGCAGGACGCCCCGGCACCTGTTTGTCGATGAAGCGCTGGCGCACCGCGCCTATGAAGACACTGCCCTGCCGATCGGTTATGGCCAGACCATTTCGCAGCCGTTCATCGTGGCCTATATGACTCAGCAATTACTGGCCGAAGGAATTCCAAACTCGGTACTCGAAATTGGTACCGGATGTGGCTATCAAACCGCTGTACTGGCCGGTATCTTTCCCCAGGTATATAGTGTCGAGCGTATCGAGGCACTGCATAAACAGGCGAAAAAGCGACTCGCCGAGCTGGAATTGTATAATGTCCAGCTACGCTATACCGATGGCAATCTTGGGTGGCCTAATCCCAACTATCAGTTTGATCGAATGATGATTACCGCGGCCTGTACCGAAGTACCGGAGGCCCTGACCCAACAGCTTGTCGAGGGTGGCTGGATTATCTTCCCATTCGACGATGGGCGCGATCAAACCCTGATAAAATTAGTCAAAACATCACAGGGGCTGGAAACCCTGGCGCTGGAGAAAGTCTCGTTTGTTCCCCTGTTACCGGGCCTGGCCTGAGCGGAAGGAGCCGCTAATCAAATCATGATCGATCATCTTGGGCGCAAAATAATCAATTTCCGCGTCGCCTACATGGATGTAGGTGAGGGGCGTGAGCAGGAGCGGAAGCTTAGCGAACTTAGCAATAGCTCTGCTATTACGCCGCACAGGGAAGTGCCAGTGCCGCGGCGACAGGAAGTCGATGAGCGGCCCAGCGTTCCGCGCCTTGATCTTGATCATTTTGCATCCCAATATGATTCGCCCAGACTTGATCAGAGGCTCCTCCATGTTTGAAAGCCTG
>JBGMRM010000380.1:0-2893 GCA_048061415.1 Gammaproteobacteria bacterium
ACTTGGACTCAAGGTTAACGTACTTTCACCGGAAATCGGCAAGACCTATACCCTTTCCAGGTAGGGTTCAAAGAGTTCAAGTACAGTTACGTCCGGTACACACGATGCCGGGCGGTTTTCTCTGGGGTCGACCGCTGAAAAGCGTACTCGTTAGTGGCATGCTCGGTAAATCAAACAAATCCAGATGGTAAACCTGCTAAAGCATTGTTCCACTAGTGTCCTCTTAAATTGATCGAGATCAAGACGCAAGACTTGAAGCGGGTCGATGATAATTGCCTTACGGCAGTAGCCCTCGGGGTTTAGGCTATCAATTAGGGTTTTTAATATGGAACTGATTTGTCCGGCAGGTAATCTTTCCTCATTAAAGGCAGCCGTTGATAGCGGCGCAGATGCCGTCTATATCGGATTCCAGGACGATACCAATGCGCGTCATTTTGCCGGCCTGAACTTTAATGACAAGCGGGCCGCTGAGGGCGTAGCCTATGCGCACCAGCGGGGTGTGAAGGTCTTTGTCGCGATTAATACCTATCCGCAGGTTTGCGGTTTTGGACGCTGGCAACAGGCAGTAGACCGGGCTGCCCGACTGGGAGTGGATGCACTGATACTGGCCGATATCGGCTTACTCGATTATACCTCGGAACACTGGCCTGATTTACGCCTTCACCTGTCGGTGCAGGCATCTGCGACCAACCCTGCATCACTGCGTTTCTACCATGAAAACTTCGCTATCCAGCGTGCGGTTCTACCGCGGGTCTTATCGGTTAAACAGATCGAACAGGTAATCAGGGACAGCCCGGTCGATATTGAAGTTTTCGGCTTCGGCAGCCTTTGCGTGATGGTCGAAGGACGTTGCCTGCTGTCGTCCTATGCCACCGGGAAATCCCCTAATACCTTCGGTGCATGTTCGCCGGGCAGTGCGGTTCGCTGGAAGGAAACACCCCGTGGCCTGGAATCGCGGCTTAACGGTGTATTGATCGATCGATATGGAGAAGGTGAGAATGCAGGCTACCCGACTTTGTGTAAAGGACGCTTTCAGGTACGGAACAAAATCGGATATGCCATCGAGGAGCCAACCAGTCTGAATACGCTGTCACTGTTACCGGAATTGATGCGTATTGGTGTCAGTGCCCTTAAAGTAGAAGGCCGACAGCGCAGTCCGACGTATGTCAAACTGGTTACCCAGGTTCTGCGTGCCGCGATTGATGCAGCGAAACTCGATCCGGAAGGTTTCACTCCGGATGCAAAATGGATGGACGCGTTACAGAGGGTTTCCGAGGGAACCCAATCTACATTGGGGGCTTATGCCAGGCCATGGCTCTGATATGACAAGTGTGCCGAAAATAGCCCTTGGGCCGATCCTCTACTATTGGTCGAAAGATCAAGTCGATGATTTTTATCAACGTGTTGCTAATAGTGCCGTCGATATTGTTTACCTGGGTGAAACTGTCTGTTCTAAACGCCGGGTTATGCGTACCAGCGACTGGATTCGTATTGGAGAGCAATTACAGGCGCAGGGTAAAACAGTCATTCTGTCTACCCTGACGCTGTTGGAGGCGGCATCCGAACTTAGCGCGCTGAAGAGACTTTGTGTGGAAAGCCCGTTTCTGATCGAGGCCAACGATATCGCCGCCGTGCAGATCCTGAAGGAGCTTGGAAAGCCTTTCGTTACCGGCCCTTCGGTCAACATCTACAATAGCCGCACCCTGCAAAAGCTCTGTGAAAAGGGACTGCTTCGCTGGACGCTGCCGGTCGAACTTTCAGCAACCGAGCTGGCTGAATTCCAGCGGCACCGGCCCGACAACGTAGAGACCGAGGTATTTGCGTGGGGAAGACTGCCGCTGGCCTATTCAGCTCGTTGTTTTACCGCGCGCGCCGAAAACCTGCAAAAGGATGATTGCCAGTTTCGCTGCCTTGATTATCCAGATGGATTATTGTTGTCAACGCGAGAAGACGAAGCATTCCTGTGTATTAACGGAATCCAGATTCAGTCAGCTCGAACGGTCAATCTACTCGGCGAAATCGATCGTTTTATCGAACTGGGTGTCGATGTATTGCGCATCAGCCCGCAATCCCGAAATTCCATGGATATTATCGAATGTTTCACGGAAGTATTGCGCGAGCCGCGGTCGCCAGAGCGATTTAATATCGAGCTAGAGGGCTGGATGCCAACCACAGTATGTAACGGCTACTGGAACGGTGGTGCCGGCATGGAGCAATATTAAAATCAAGAATCAATGGGGTCAGACTCGATTGATTTTTTTCTATTAGAACCCGCTATACTCTCGGAGAGCAAAATCAATCGAGTCTGACCCCATTGATTCCATTGATTAAAAGGTATCAGGTTAGCCGCTCGTACAGGCGCACGCCTCGAATCAAAAACCTGTCTATCAGGTGATGAAAAGGCAGTGTTTCCATGTCAATGGCATCCAGGAAATTCTTGATTGCCAGGCCCATATCGGTATCACCCTCTATTTTCAGGCGTCGCTGAAAAAACAGCGTGTCGCTGTCTTCCCTGCGTGCGGCCAACAGTAGAAAATCATATACATTGCCGCGAAAAATCAAATCTGGGGAATTTCCAGCACCTGCTGCCAGAAGGCGTTTGCCATCGAAAGACAGGACAAATCGAATACCGGCATCCATCACCTCAACCTGAAGATATCGCCCGGCCATAAACTCGAGCTCACCATCGGCGATCTGCCCAGCGAGCAATTGATTCAGTGCTTGTGAAATAAGTGAGGCGTGCAGCCGCCCCGGTACCAGTGAAAGAGGCTTCGCCAACAGCGAAGGAAACAAATGCCTGGGTCTTGCCATTGATATCACCTTGAACAGGATTTCGCGGGAACAAGCTTGCCAAACCGGCAGAGTATAGGGCGAAGTATAAACACTAAGCTAC
>JBGMRM010000381.1:0-2885 GCA_048061415.1 Gammaproteobacteria bacterium
GGTCAAAATATCATCCGCACGCGTGATACCACGGTTAATCGCGACGATTGGAATCCCGTTTTCGTAGGCACGGCGCGCAAACCGGTAACCCGAGTAAACCATCAGAGAGGAACCGGCGATCAGCATCGCATCGGCGTTGTCCACCGCTTCGACACAGGCCTTCACTCGCTCAGAGGGCACACTTTCACCGTAAAAAACCACATCCGGCTTCAATATCCCGCCACAATATTCACAACCCGGTATTTCAATTTGCGCATAATCCATCTGCTCCAGTTGCGCATCGCCATCCGGTACCGGAACCGAAGTCAAGTTCTCGAGCACCGGGTTGTTACGCATCAGGTAATGCTGGATTTTGTCGCGCGCAACCCTGGCCGAGCAATCGAGGCAAACCACCTGATCGAGCGTGCCATGCAAATCGACCACCCGGCGGCTCCCCGCACGCTGATGCAATCGATCGACATTCTGGGTGATCAGGAGGGATACCCTTCCCAGGGCTTCGAGTCGCGCAAGCGCGGCATGCGCCTGATTCGGGGCAGCCGCGTTAAATCGCACTCGACCGCTCGCAGACCGCGCCCAGTATCGGCGCCGCGAGTACTCGCTTGCGATAAAGTCCCGATACTCCATCGGTCGATTATGCTTCCAGGCCCCGGTTTCATCACGATAATCGGGAATCCCGGAAGCCGTGCTCACGCCGGCGCCGGTCAGCACTACTATCCGGTAATGGTTTTCAAAGGTATCGAGCAGGGTAGAAAACATGGGTTGCCAAATAAGGTTGCGCCGGTACGCCCGGTCAGGATTGTAACAGCTCGACGGCAGCACCGAGCAAGGCGGAATCACCCACGAACAAAGTGCTGCCGTGGGATTCGAGTGTGAGCGGCTCACCGCGCCAGTCAGACGCCGATCCTCCCGCCGCTTCGACGATCGCTACCGGCGCCGCAAAATCGAACGGATCCAGCCCGGTATCTATCGCGATATCCAGTTTGCCGGACGCCACCATGGCGAAGCCGTAGCTGCCCGCGCCACAGACGCAAAATGGCCCGACGCCGGCCAGCCTCGAAGACACGATATTCTCCTCGGCGCTGCACCGGTCCGGTTCACTGCGTGCCACGATCGCCTCGCTCAAGCCGACGCATTGGGCAACACTCACCGGCCGGCCGTTCCAGCAAGTCGGGTAACCACGCCCGCCAATCCAGCGATCCCCGGTCGCGGGGAAGTCCATCACACCCAGCACAAACCGCCCCGCTTCGGCCAGGGCGATTAACGTGCCATAGAGCGGAATGCCGGTAGCGTACTGCCTGGTGCCGTCAATGGGATCGATCACCCAGACCCGTTCTGCATCCAGGTCCCGGTTCGGAAACTCTTCACCATATACCCCATGATTTGGGTATTGGGCATCGATGCGTTCACGTAGTCTTTTTTCGACCTCCCGGTCGACCGCTGTCACCGGCGACCCATCCGCCTTGATTTCGTGATTGACGTCCAGTATGGGGTATGAGCCTATGATACTACGGCTCAACTCTGCCAGTTCGGCACCAAATGAGACCAGTGCGTCAATATCTTTCATTTGATCTTTACCAGGGGTTAAAACCGATGCATCGAACACTTATCCATTAGTGGGTTAGAATCTGCTTTAGAAATAATTTCGTGCGCTCGCTGGTGGGGTTTTCAAAAAACTCCGACGGGGGGTTCATATCGACAATCTCGCCCTGATCCATGAAAACAATATTGTCGGCCACGGATCGCGCGAAGCCCATCTCATGGGTGACGCAAATCATGGTCATACCGTCCTGCGCCAGCTCAACCATGACGTCCAGCACCTCGCTGATCATTTCCGGGTCCAGCGCGGAGGTTGGTTCATCGAACAGCATGATCTCGGGATTCATGCACAATGCGCGGGCTATGGCTACGCGCTGTTGCTGGCCACCGGAGAGCTGGCTCGGGTACTTATCAGCCTGGTCTGGAATATGCACCCGTTCGAGGTATCGCATCGCGGTTTCCCGTGCCTCGGGTTTGGGCATTTTACGCACCAGCTTCAACGCCAGGGTAAGATTGTCCAGCACCTTCAGATGGGGAAACAGGTTAAAACTCTGAAAAACCATGCCCACCTCGCGGCGCACGGCATCGATGTCCTCGGTTTCACTGCTAAGCTCTTTGCCGGCCACCATTATACGACCACTATCATGCTCTTCGAGCCGATTGATACATCGAATCATGGTGGACTTGCCGGATCCGGACGGTCCGCAGACGACAATTTTTTCTCCTTTGCGAACGCTTAGATTCACATTCGTCAGCGCTTTAAACCCACCGAAGTTTTTGCAAACGTCCTCGAGAATGACAATTGGCTGTGGTTCGTTCATGTTGATATTCGCTGTCACTGGTTGTTGTGCGTTCATGTCGAATTCTGGAATTGTTCAACTCTATCCTGCCGTCGCCCTGAGATATCGACTCATGCGTTTTTCCAGCAGGCCAAATCCTCTTTGCAGCATCCATGCCATCACCATATAGATTATCGCCGCAGCGATGAATATCTCATAGGGTGCAAATGTCTGCGCCACAATGGTTCGCGCCACCCCGGTCATTTCCAGCAACGTCACCGTACTGGCGAGGGCGGTGGCCTTTGTCATGCTGATCATGTCGTTACAATAGGCTGGCAGTGACAGTCTGATGGCAATCGGCGAGGTGATATATATGAACCTCTGCGGTTTTGATATTCCCAATGCCGAAGCCGCTTCCAGCACACCCTTGTCCACACCGAGCACACCGCCCCGCAAAATTTCTGAAACGTAGGCTCCGGCATTCAGGCTGAGGGCGATCACACTGCACCAAAACGGTTCGCGCAGCAGCGGCCAGAAAATGCTCGTGCGAATAAACTCAAACTGCGGCAG
>JBGMRM010000382.1:0-2879 GCA_048061415.1 Gammaproteobacteria bacterium
AGGGCCTGATGGAAGAAAAACGCGACGAATTGCTTGAGCTAATCGGTGGGTAAGATATCAAGGGGCGATATCAAGGGGTCAGTAACGATTGATTTTAGTTAAAAATCAATCAAATTAATTGGGGTCAGAGCCAAGGCTCTGACCCCAATTAATTACTCGTCGTCTTCCGGTTGCGGGCGGTCTACCAGCTCGACATAGGCCATCGGGGCCTTGTCGCCGGTGCGAAATCCGCATTTGAGGATCCGCAGGTACCCGCCCGGACGTTCCTTATAGCGCGGGCCGAGGTCTGAAAATAACTTGCCCACCATGGCCCTGTCGCGGATGCGGCTAAAGGCAAGCCGGCGATTGGCGACACTGTCTACCCTGGCGAGCGTGATCAGGGGTTCTGCCACGCGGCGCAACTCCTTTGCCTTGGGCAGGGTGGTTTTGATCACTTCGTGCTCGAACAGCGATGCAGCCATATTTTTGAACATGGCTTTACGGTGTGAACTGTTGCGGTTTAGTTGACGGCCGCTATTACGATGACGCATTTTCTAAACCTCTCTTAACTCGCTAACTTGGTGTCGTTTTCGATACTGGCGGGCGGCCAGTTTTCCAGCCGCATACCCAGTGACAGGCTGTAGGATGCCAGTACATCCTTGATTTCGGTCAGCGACTTTTTGCCCAGGTTTGGCGTCTTCAACAATTCGACTTCGGTACGCTGGATCAGGTCGCCGATATAATAAATGTTTTCCGCCTTGAGACAATTGGCAGAGCGCACGGTCAATTCCAGGTCGTCGACCGGGCGCAACAGAATCGGATCGATCAATGACTCGGGTTCCGCTTCTTCTTCTTCATCCGATCCCTCAAGATTGACGAATACCGACAACTGGTCTTTCAGAATACTGCCGGCGATGCGAATCGCTTCTTCCGGATCGATGGTGCCATTGGTTTCGATATCGATGATCAACTTGTCGAGGTCGGTACGCTGTTCGACCCGGGCCGCTTCGACACTGTAGGCAATTTTTCGCACCGGCGAAAACGAGGCGTCGAGCTGCAAGTGACCGAGCGCCGCATCTTCTTCTGAAATCTGGCGTGTGTTGGCTGCCTGGTAGCCCCGGCCTTTCATCACATGCAGGGAAATATTAAAATTGGTGTTCTTGGTCAAGGTGGCGATCACATAATCCGGGTCGACAATTTCTATGTCGTGGTCGAGCTGGATATCACCAGCGGTGACTACGCCCGGCCCCTTTTTGTTAATGCTCAGGGTCGCTTCGTCTTTAGCATGCATGATGATGCCGACACCCTTCAGGTTTAGCATGATATCGATCACGTCTTCCTGAACACCATCGAGCGTGGTGTATTCATGAAGTACGCCGTTGATTTTAACGTCGACAATGGCGCAGCCGGAAATCGAGGATAGCAGGATTCTTCTCAACGCATTACCGAGCGTGTGTCCATAGCCTCTTTCCAGCGGTTCGATCGAAACCTTGGCATGGTAGGTCTCCTGTTCTTCGACCTTCACCTGCTTTGGCTTGAGCAAATCAGAATACATTTTTAATGACATAAATCGACCCGTTAATTATTTAGAGTAAAGTTCGACAACCAGCTGTTCGTTGATATCTGGTGGTAATTCGCTGCGCAGCGGCAAGGCCTTGAAAGTGCCTTCAAATTTGGTCTGGTTGATATCAAGCCAGTCCGGGAATCCAATCTGTTCGGCCAGCGCCATGGCTTCGCCGATGCGCGCCTGCTTGCGAGATTTTTCCCGTACGCTGACCAGGGCGCCAGGCTTCACGCTGTAGGAAGCCACATTCACCGATGCCCCGTTGACATGTATCGCCCTGTGACTGACCAGTTGCCGGGCTTCGGCTCGAGTGGAAGCAAATCCCATGCGGTACACGACATTATCCAGACGCGATTCCAGCAACTGCAGCAGGTTTTCGCCGGTCGAACCCTTGATGCGCGATGCCTGCTTGTAGTAATTCCTGAACTGCCTTTCCAGGACGCCGTATATTCTCCGCAGCTTTTGCTTTTCGCGCAGCTGCAAACCATAGTCCGACACCCTTGGCCTGCGGGTTGCCGACCCGTGCATTCCCGGGGGATTGTCGACCTTGCATTTGGTATCGAGCGCGCGGCGCGACGATTTGAGACCCAGATCCGCGCCTTCGCGACGCATTAATTTACATTTCGGTCCTATATACTTAGCCATAATCCGCTCCTGCCTAAACGCGGCGTTTCTTCGGTGGCCGGCATCCATTGTGCGGAATAGGCGTTACATCATCGATACGCGAAATCTTGAACCCGATTGCATTCAGGGCGCGTACCGCGGAATCCCGGCCCGGGCCTGGGCCCTTGACCATCACTTCCAGGTTTTTCATGCCCATTTCCTGCGCCATCTGGCCTGCTTTCTCGGCCGCTACCTGCGCGGCAAACGGGGTACTCTTGCGCGATCCACGAAAACCGGAACCGCCTGCGGTGGCCCATGTCAGGGCGTTACCCTGGCGGTCGCTAATGGTCACGATCGTGTTATTAAAGGTGGCGTGTATGTGCGCAACACCATCTGACACGACGCGTTTGACTTTCTTCTTCGAACGGGGTGATTTATCAACCATTTCTCTTTAGCCTATCGTTTTAACGGGCGCCTGGGGCCCTTGCGCGTACGCGCATTGGTTTTGGTGCGTTGACCGCGTAACGGCAGGCCGCGGCGATGGCGTATCCCACGATTGGTACCCAGGTCCATCAATCGCTTGATATTCATGGATATTTCGCGGCGAAGGTCGCCCTCTGTGGCAATGCCGTCTACCTTAGCGCGAATCAACTCCAGTTGTTCTTCGCTCAACTCTCGAACTTTGGTCTCGGGGTTGATTCCGGTCTCGCTACAGATATTGGCCGAGCGCGTC
>JBGMRM010000383.1:0-2877 GCA_048061415.1 Gammaproteobacteria bacterium
TTCGTAGAATTCCCTGTCCAGGAGCTGTTTTACCTGGGGTGGAGTCCACAGGTAAAATTTACCCTCGACGCCTTCAGAATCGGCGTCGAGGGCCGCGTGATACGCGCCCGATTCGGTACGCATTTCGGATTCGAGCCAGGCTACTATGCCTTCAACGGCATTGCGGTAGAGCGGGTTAGCGCTCAGGCGAAAAGCCTGGGCAAATACTTCTAATAGTTGCCCATTGTCATAAAGCATTTTTTCGAAATGTGGAATCATCCACTTGTCGTCTACCGAGTAGCGATAAAATCCCCCCAGGAGATGGTCCTGAATCCCGCCCATTGCAATTTTCTGCAGGCTGAAATCGATCGCCCGGTAAACCGGATCCTCGGGTGATTTGCTGAAAGCGCGCCTTACCGCCTGTAACAGGATTGCGCATTGTGGGAACTTGGGCGCCCCCCCGAAGCCCCCAAAGTCAGCGTCATAAGCGTTTAGCAATTGTGCATCGAACGTGTTTAAGGCACCAATATCGACACCACCCCGGGGTAGGTTTTCGCGCATGTCAATTTCGATCAGGGCCTGGTGAATCGCCTCACCCTGTTGCCTGATCTTATCGGGCTGGTCACGAAATATAGTGGCTATACGCTCAAGCAAATCGCTAAATGCAAGCATGCCGTATCTCGGCCGATCGGGGAAATAAGTGCCACCGTAAAATGGCACATGGTCGTCCGGTGACAAAAACATCGTCAGCGGCCAGCCGCCCGCACGACGCGCAATCAATTGGTGCGCAGTCTGGTAAATTCGATCGATGTCGGGCCGCTCTTCGCGGTCAACCTTGATATTGATGAAATGCCGATTCATGATCGCGGCGGTGTCATCATTTTCGAAGGATTCATGCGCCATCACATGGCACCAGTGGCAGGCGGAATAACCGATCGACAGCAGGATCGGTTTATTCTGCTCGCGGGCCTGATCGAGCGCCTGTTGCGACCAGGGCATCCAGTTCACCGGGTTGTCGGCGTGCTGACGCAGATAGGGGCTGGATTCTTCGGCTAATGCATTCGTCATAGTTTTCTGTACCTGGATTATTCCTTAAATCAGGGTTTAGCCTGCAGGCCGCCGTCTACCAGTAATTCGGTACCGGTAATAAATGACGCCTGGTCGGACAGCAAAAACAGGCAGGCGTTGGACATGTCTTCGACCGACCCAACCCTTCCCAGTGGTATCGCCCCGGCTGTAGCTATTCGTGCATCGGGATCGGCTTCCCAGCGCTGCTGCATGGGCGATTCGCAAGGTCCGGGGTAAATCACATTAGAGCGAATATTATCGCCCGCGAGCTGGATCGCCAGAGATTTGGAAAACGCCACAACGCCGGCCTTGGCCGCCTGGTAGGCATCCTGCGGCGCCGGGTCGCCGCGCAGGCATTGTGTCGAGGAAAAATGCACCATCGCTCCGCCGCCGCGTTTTCGCATCAGCGGCACGATGTGTCTCGCGGTGTGCACCATGCTTTTTAAATTGATTGCCATGACCTGGTCCCACACCTCCAGCTCCATTTCCAGTGCCGACTTATCACGCTTAAACCACAGGGCGCCCGCTACGTTGGCGAGGTAGTCGATGCCGCCAAACTTAGCCACAGCCTTATCTACGCAGGCGGCCACCGCAGCCTCGTCGGTTAAATCGGCCTGAAGGTAAAGTGACTGTTCCGCACCCCCGGGAATTTCTGCTGGCCTGGGTTTGATATCGAGCATCAACACGCTGGCGCCCGCGTTGATTAAATCGCTCGCGATGCGAAAGCCCATGCCGCCGCCGGCGCCTGTCACCAATGCTACTTTTTGTGCAAAATTCGGCATATCATTTAGTTTTCAGTAACGGCTTCTCTAACAGTTTCCAGTACATTTAACTTTGTAATACCTCTGCGCAAATGATCAATAGCAGGTCGGGGGGTCGCTTAACCGTGCCTAATTAATCCTATCCTACACGCTAAACTACGGGAGTCGTAATTTTTAACCAGTCTATACCCGGTCAGAGAAACCAGTTAGTATTTCATCTGGTGCGTCTGAACAGAGCCTGGACAGCGCCTGTTCGCTGGTCGGCATCCGACCAGCTAAATCAAATCTGGGAGGTGTCAAAATGCCTAAATACGTGACAGGGCGGCTTTCGATAGTGACCGCCGTATTACTCACACTCGCGATCGCAGCTCCCGCTGCGGCGGTCGAGATGACATTTTACGGGAATCAGTTTTTCAAGTTCGTTTCCGATGAAGGCAAGGTCATCCTCATCAACCCCTGGGTCGAGGGCAACAAGGATGCCCCGATGACGGTGGATTCCTATGAAGATGGCGATGTTGACCTGATCCTGACCTCCTCGGGCCACGGCGATGACCTGGGTAACTCGGTCGAAATCGCAGCCCTGACCGGGGCCACGATCTTTACGGTCTCCGAGCTCGGAGGCTGGATGCAAAGCCAGATTGAGCAGTACGACGGCCTGAAGAGTCAAATTTACCGGGGCGCCATAGGCGGCAGCATTATGCTAGGCAAGGTTAAGGTGCAACTGATTCAGGCGGATCACGGTTCCGGCATCAGGCCAACCGACGGATCGAGCGAATCGATCTACGGTGGACCCGCATCGGGCTCGGTGATCACCTTCGAAAATGGCCTCAGGGTTTTGATGGCGGGCAGTACCGGTCTGTCCATGGATTTGCAACTCTATGGTATGCGCTTCCAGCCGAATGTGGTTTTGGTGCCGATAGCCGGACGCTACATGATGGATCCTGCCGATGCGGCCTATGCCACCAAACTACTGATGACCGGCAACCCTAATCTCAAAACGGTTGTTCCCCAGCATTTCCGCGTCAAGGGGGGGTTCCCCTGGATGGGTATGCCGCCCGAGTTCGAGGCG
>JBGMRM010000384.1:0-2875 GCA_048061415.1 Gammaproteobacteria bacterium
CGGGTGTTGATCTGTTGGCGCATTTCATTAGCCAGGGCGATACGATTTTTGACATAGGCGCAAATATCGGCCGCTTCACTACTTTTGCCAGTCGTCAGGTCGGTAAGGATGGTCAGGTATATTCCTTTGAGCCGCTACCTTATCCGCGCAAGATTCTAACCCATATGAAGGTAATGCGAAATCTGAAGCAAGTAACAATTAGTAGTTGTGCCTTATCAGATGTCAGTGGTGATGCCACTATGTTTATTCCATTGAAGGATGGCAAACCACAAACGTCGTTAGCCTATATCGTCGACAGTGATACAGATGCAGGTGACAATCAGTCTGAGCATGTTCAGGTCATTACACTGGATAAATTTTGTGCCGATCATTCAGTAGAAAAGGTCGATGCGATTAAATGTGATGTTGAAGGTCTGGAATACAACGTGTTTATAGGTGGAGTCCATACGTTGAAGAAATTCAAGCCGGTTATTTACTGCGAGATCGATACAACGTTTTATGACAGGCAGGACAAGGATATTACGTTGATTTTTTCATTTTTAAAGGATCTTGGCTATGAAAGCTTCCTGCCAAATGCTGATTATACCGTGTTACAAAGAAAAGATTATCAAGGTTTAACCCGGAAAGAAGATTTCTTTTTTGTGCATAAGAGTAAGTTGGTTGCGGGGCTTACCGACTAATAATTACATGATGTTACGGTTGTTATGTTTATGTGATTGACCAGTAATGTACTGCTGGTTTCTAATATGGTTAATTTTTTATTGTGAAAATATGTGCACAAAGCACGAAACCCAACAATCCCGAAAACCTGCTCAGTGCCGAAAATGCCGCATCCCAGTAAAAACCATAGCCATCCCATGCTCATCAGCGGCAGCAATCACCTCTTCATCACGCATCGATCCGCCGGGTTCTATGACGGCGCTGATACCGACTTCGGCGGCGGCATCGATGCCGTCGCGGAAGGGGAAGAAGGCATCCGACGCGAGGACTGAACCGGCCACTTCCAGTCCCTCGTCGCGGGCCTTGATGGCGGCGATTCGGGCGGAATACACCCGGCTCATCTGGCCGGCGCCGACGCCGATGGTCATGCCTTCGCGGGCGTAGACAATGGCATTGGATTTGACGAACTTCGCCACCTTCCAGGCAAATAACAGATCATCGAATTCGCCTGGCGTGGGTTCGCGGCGGGTGACTACTTTCAGATCTTCCCGGGTGATCACGCCGAAATCGCGATCCTGTACCAGCAGGCCGCCGGTGACCCGCTTGTAGTCCAGGGCCCTGGGTTGTTGTAAATCCCAGGCGCCACATTCCAGCAGCCGCACATTTTGTTTTTCCGCCACCACTTCCCGAGCTTGTGAATCTATGTTCGGGGCGATGATGACCTCGACGAACTGACGCTCGACGATGGCTCGGGCTGTAGAGGCATCCAGGCTGCCGTTAAAGGCGATGATGCCACCGAAAGCGGAGGTCGGATCGGTCTGGTAGGCACGCTGGTAGGCTTCGAGCAGGTTATCCGCCACCGCCACGCCGCAGGGATTGGCATGCTTGACGATGACGCAGGCCGGGGCGGAAAAAGATTTCACGCACTCCAGCGCCGCATCGGTATCCGCGACATTGTTATAGGACAGGGCCTTACCCTGGATCTGTACGGCGCTGGCAACGCTCGCCTCGCCCAGTGTGTGTTCGCGATAAAAAGCAGCCCGCTGGTGGGGATTTTCCCCATAACGCATCTCTTCGATTTTATTGAACTGCAAATTCAGCGTTCGTGCAAAGAATTGCCGCTCACCGGACGCATCCAGGCTGCCGAGATAATTCGCCACCAGACCATCATAGCGGGCGGTGTGTTCAAATACCTTGCAGGCCAACTCCTGACGGGTGGCCACCTGCGTCGCGCCATGATTGTCACGCATTTCCTCCAGCACCCGGGTGTAATCGGCGCTGTCCACCAGCACCGTGACATCACGAAAATTCTTAGCCGCCGCCCGCAACATGCTCGGCCCGCCGATATCGATATTCTCGATGGCCATGGGCAAATCACAATCGGCCCGCTTGATGGTCTGCTCGAAGGGGTACAGATTCACCACCAGCAAATCAATGGCAGCGATGCCGTGCTCGGCCATGACCGCGGCATCCTTATCGCGCCGGCCCAACAGGCCACCAGCGATGATCGGGTGCAGGGTTTTGACCCGGCCATCCATGATTTCCGGGAAGCCCGTGTGCTCGGATACACCGGTGACCGCGATACCGTTGTCCGCCAGCAGTTTCGCGGTGCCGCCAGTGGAGAGGATTTCCACCTGCCGGTCATGAAGCGCACGGGCAAAATCCACGATACCGGTTTTATCCGAGACGCTGATGAGGGCGCGTTTAATACTCATGCTTGAGTGTTCTCCATCGTTAGGATTCGCGATTAAATATCTTCACGACAGGGGAGCAAGCCGCAACCCGGATTATTCATCAATACGCGGCCTGCTCAGTCGAGATGGTATTGTTTTAATTTCTTGCGCAGGGTGCCACGATTGATTCCGAGCACTTCGGCGGCCTGGGTCTGGTTGCCTCCGGTGTGGGTGAGCACCGCTTCCAGCATGGGCGCCTCCACCTGATGCATGACCATGCGGTAGAGATCCGTGGCGTGCATACCGTCCAGATCGTTGAAGTAGGTTTCCAGGGATTTGCGCACACAATCGTTGAGCACCGTGTTGGCGGGGGGCGCCTCGCCCGAGCTTTTGGCTTTACGCGCCGTGCTTTTAACTTGCGCATTCATGCCGCACGGTCCATGGACACTGGCGCCTGATCGAAAAAATCTCTGACCATGCGCCATTGGTCGCCGGCACACTCGATGCGATTGATGCGTTGCCAGAATGCCGGCCCGCCGGGA
>JBGMRM010000385.1:0-2869 GCA_048061415.1 Gammaproteobacteria bacterium
GGCGGCCGAACTACATTTGGCCGAATCTTCCGAAGGCCTCCTCGAATTACCTGCGGACGCTCCGGCAGGGGCCGGTATCAGCGAGTATCTGGAACTGGACGATAATATCATTGAATTCGACCTGACCCCCAACCGTGGCGATTGCCTGAGTCTGGCTGGTATCGCCCGGGAAGTATCTGCAATCAATGATCTCAATCTCGGCAGCGATCCCTGGCAGGAAGTCATGGCGACGATTGAAGACCGGTTCCCGGTCGCATTGCTGGCGCCCGAGGCCTGCCCCCGTTATGTGGGCCGTGTCGTTAAGGGTATCGACGGTGACAGGCAGACCCCACTATGGATGCAGGAAAAATTAAGACGTTGCGGCCTGCGTCCGATCAATCCCGTGGTCGATGTGACTAACTTCGTTATGATGGAACTGGGGCAACCGATGCATGGATTCGATTTCGATCGTCTCGAAGGCGGTATTCGGGTTCGACTCGCCACAGCCGGAGAAAAGCTGACCCTGCTCGATCAAAGTGAAATCGAGTGTCGCAGCGATACTTTATTGATAGCCGACCATAAAAAGCCTCTGGCCGTGGCCGGGATTATGGGTGGCCTGGATTCGTCGGTACAACCAGGCGCCAGCAATATATTTCTCGAATCTGCTTTCTTTAGCCCGCTGGAATTGGCCGGAAAGGCCCGTAGTTACGGTATGCACACCGATTCATCGCATCGCTTCGAACGGGGTGTCGACCCCGAATTGCAGCTCCAGGCGATGCATCGAGCCACCGAATTACTGCTGGAGATAGTGGGTGGCGAGGCAGGCCCGGTCATCGATGTAACTGACCAGGCGCAGATGCCCTCCGTCGCACGCGTGCCCTTGCGCTATGCGCGAGTCGAGCGTTTGCTGGGGATTGACGTTTCCAGGGAGGAGGTCGTGAAAATGCTGCAAGGCCTGAACATGCAGCTTGAAGCAAATGGAGAGGACTGGATGGTATTACCACCCAGCTACCGATTCGATATTAACATCGAGGCGGATTTGATCGAAGAAATAGGGCGCATGATCGGCTACAACAATATTCCAGGCACCCGCGAAGCAGCCCATGCGGCGATGGAGAGTTTTTCCGAAACCCGGGTCGACCTTAATCGCATCCGGGAAGTCCTGGTCGAGCAGGGATTTTATGAAGCCGTGACCTATTCCTTTGTGGCGCCCGAATTACAGGCGCTTCTAGACCCACAGCAACCCGTGCTCGAATTAACCAATCCGATATCGACTGACATGTCGATCATGCGGACGCGCCTGTTACCGGGGCTGGTACAGGCATTGCGGCACAACTTAAACCGCCAGCAATCTCGAATCAGGTTGTTTGAAACCGGCCTGTGTTTTATACCGGTTGAAGAAGGGCTTGATCAGAAGCCCCATTTAGCCGGTATCATTACCGGCGCCAGGGATGACGAAGGGATTCATTCGAACGCGGCCCCGGTCGATTTTTATGATATCAAGGGAATTCTTGAGTCGATTTTAAATTTATCCGACCGGGAAAATTACCGCTTTGTGAAAACCAGCAATCCCGTACTGCATCCGGGGCAGGGTGCCGATCTCTATTATAAAAATGAGCTGACAGGATTTCTGGGCGCCCTGCACCCGACGGTTATCTCCGATCTGGAATTGAATCAGCCGGTCTTCGTGTTTGAAACCACATTGACGCCAATTTTAGCGGCAAAATTGCCTAAATTCGGCGAAATTTCTAAATTTCCATCGATTAGACGCGATATTGCGCTAACCGTGGGTCTGGATGTGCCCGTGCAAGACCTGGTCGATAGCATTTATTCGTTAAAAAGTGAGATATTGCAGGAAGTATTTGTATTTGACGTCTATACTGGTAAAGAAGTGAGAAAAAGTCGAAAAAGTGTCGCTTTGGGCTTGATTTTACAGGACTTTTCCCGCACTCTAGTCGATGAGGATGTGGATAAATTGGTAACTAAAGTCCTTGCACAACTAGAAAAACAACATAACGCTTTCCTGAGGGAGATCTGATGTCTTTGACCAAAGCTGATATGGCCGAGATGCTATTCGAGGAACTTGGTCTCAACAAGAGAGAAGCTAAGGAAATTGTCGAACAGTTTTTTGAAGAGGTGAAAGTAGCGCTGGAATCAGGGCATCAGGTGAAATTATCGGGGTTTGGCAACTTTTTAACCCGTTCCAAGGCAGAAAGACCGGGTCGGAACCCTAAAACAGGCGAGGAAATACCAATTTCTGCTCGAAAAGTAGTGACATTTCGCCCCGGGCAAAAATTAAAAATTAGAGTGGAAGCATATGCTGGAAGCGGGCAACAATAACGAATTACCAGTTATACCAGGTAAGCGTTACTTCACTATCGGTGAAGTTGCCGAGCTTTGCGATGTCAAACCACACGTACTGCGTTACTGGGAACAGGAGTTCCCACAGCTTAAACCCGTCAAAAGGCGCGGTAACCGCCGTTACTATCAACGCCACGATGTGCTACTGATCCGCCAGATACGGAGCCTGCTTTACGACGAAGGATTCACTATCGGCGGCGCACGTCAAAGGCTCGAAGGTGAAGGAAACAAGGACGATATCACTAGAAGTCAGCAAATAATCAAACAAACCCTGTTAGAGCTCGAAGAATTACTCGCGCTACTCAAACGTTAGATTTAAACTCTAAAATAAAGGGTGCTTCGAAAAATTGTAATTTTTTCGTTACAGGCTTTTGCTCCTGCAAAGCCTGCATACATGCCATCCGTGGCAATAAGAGCAAGTATTCGCGGAACTTATGTACAGGGATGTACAGTATGCCGATTTTGCTGGAGCAAAAATCGGTGACGCGGCTATCGCGGAAAAAGTGCATTTTTCGAGGTTCCCTAAATC
>JBGMRM010000386.1:0-2856 GCA_048061415.1 Gammaproteobacteria bacterium
TAGCCTGATGGGTGGCCGAATCCATCGGGCTGCCATCTGAAATAACAATCAATATCTTGCGTTGCTCGCCGTGCCTGAGCATTCGGCGACAGGCCCAGTCGACTGCTTCTCCATCGATGCCTTCGCGAAAGGAGGGTGTTTTTAAAAGCGCGGCTATACCCCTGCGCGACTTGCGCCAACTGGTATCGGCATCCTTGAAGACCAGGTGGCACTGCTCATTGAGCCGACCCGGGTTAGCAGGTCGACCCTGCGAAGCCCAGTCTTTGAAGGCGCGGCCGCCATTCCAGCTATGGGTGGTAAACCCCAGAATTTCACTCGATATTTCAGCCTGATCGAGCGCGCGGCCGAAAATATCGACCAGCATCGCAATCGAGTCGATGTATTTCTTCATCGATCCGGAACAGTCGACCAGGAGCGATACCAGGCAATCGTTTTTGTATCGGTATCGATCCCGCAGAAACACCCGACGCTCGGCCGGCGATGAAATAACCTGGCTCAGGCGCCGGCCATCGATCAGGCCCTCTTCTTCGCCAAAGAGCCAGCCATCACGACCCGGAACTGCAAGCAGTTCGGAGATTTGTCTTGAGAGGCGGGGAATATTGATGCCCTGGGCGTGGATCAGTCGATCGAGCCGGTCACGAAATTCGGTTAATTCAGTCTCGCGAACCTGTGCAGATGCCATAATTTCGCTATCGTAACGCCGGGTGAATACCTGGTAGCCCTGTGGCTGCTCGGACAATACTTTGCTTTGTCCGGTAATGATCGTCGCTATATTCGAATCGTCTGTTTCATCGGAGAAGTCGAGCGCGACGGTGATGCGGCTGAGTGCTTTTTCTATCTCGGCCTGTTCGGCTTGCGTGCCCGCCTTTCCCTGCCTCGAATCACGCAGGCTAGCATCGACGATTTGTGCAATAAGCAGGGCGTGTCGGGCATAGGCTTTCTGGTCGTTTCGATCTCGCCGCAACCCGGCCAGTTGATGACCGTTCACCGGGTTAATGGCCGCGCGCGTAGCCTCGATTAAATCGTCGGTTTCTTCCAGTGTGGGGTGGCCGGTGAGGCGTGACCAGGCTATTTGAGCGATGGTGTAGATTAAAAGACCCACCTTCGATTCGGTATGATTCGACTGGTGAAATCGAATCGACCAGGCTTTAAACTGATACAACAGGTTAGCCCTGATGCCCGGAAATTGATCTCCTGCGAGCGATTCTACGCGCAGTTGTTCGAGTAAGTCGAAAATCAACTGCGGTAGCAATCCCTCCGGGGACAGGGAGCGGTGCAAATCATGGTCGCTATACCGCAGGCGCAATGCAATACCGTCGGAAGCACCGCGATGCGAGCGAAAATCGCTTTTCATCGGGTCGGGCTGTAAATGAGGTGCGCCGAAGCTAAGGCGCCTTCCTGCAAGAAATAGCGTTTTACCCCGGTGACGTAGTTCGGAAAGACCGGTCAGCGCGCGTATCGACGCCCCGCATAGTTCCTCGATCTGTTGTTTCTGAGATTCGCTATATTGCATTAATCGTCTGTGCGCTCATGCAGGTGTAAATACGAGGAGTCCAGTTCTTCGCCGAAGCAGCGTTGAAAATATTCGGCGATGATCGGGTGCTCGTCTTCTTCGCATTTATTCAGAAACGACAGGCGAAACGCGAGCACATGGTCGCCGAATATCAGTGTGTTCTCGGCCCAGGAAATGACGGTACGCGGGGACATCAGGGTCGACAGATCGCCCACGGTAAAACCTTCCCGGGTGAGTGTCGCCAGAGCCACCATCGATTCGAGTAATTTATTGTGCCGCTCGCTGCAAAATTCGGGTACGCGGGTCTGGACGATCGCCATCTCTTCCCGTTCAGGCAGGTAATTCAGTGTGGCCACTATATTCCAGCGATCGATTTGCCCGTGGTTGAGTAACTGGGTGCCGTGGTAAAGCCCGGTGGAATTGCCCAGACCCACGGTATTGGCGGTCGCGAATAAACGAAAGTAAGGATGCGGCGTCAGCACCCGGTTCTGGTCCAGCAGCGAAAACTTGCCATCGCGTTCGAGCAGGCGCTGGATCACGAACATCACCTCTGCACGGCCGGCATCGTATTCATCGAACACCAGTGCTATCGGTCGTTGCAGCGACCAGGGTACGATGCCTTCCTGAAATTCGGTCACCTGGCGGTCTTCGCGAATGACGATGCTATCCTTACCGACCAGGTCGAGGCGGCTGATGTGACCATCGAGATTGACGCGCATACAGGGCCAGTTGAGGCGTGCGGCAATCTGCTCGATATGGGTCGATTTACCGGTGCCGTGCAGGCCCTGCAACATCACCCGCCGGTTGTGGGTAAAGCCAGCCAGAATCGCGAGCGTCACTTCCGGGTTAAAATGATACCCTGCGTCGATATCCGGTACATAGTCGGCGCGTTCGGCAAACGCCCGAACCTGCATATCACTGTCGATACCGAACAGGTCGTGTACCGAGAGCAATACCTCCGGAGCTTCGGGCATGGCGATCGAATGCATGGGTGGCGTTCCTGTTGATCCGCTGGATTATTAAGACGCCGGAGTATACCTTATCGATTGTTGGACTGATAAGAATTGTAACTCAATCGATTATTCAAATTGAGTAGTCGGTAGGCTCTTGCAGAACACGCCGTAGATACGTCCATGTAGGCTCGACGCCCGCATCCCTGCGGCCGACGGTTCTTCAAGAGCCTACCGGCTACTCAGTTGTTTCAATAGTGTGATTACTGGACAATCTGGTTCTGTTAATCTAAAAAACTACGTTTCGCGCTGGAGTGAGAATGAAAACAGCAGGTCCGCTAACGGGATACCGGGTAATAGAGCTGGGGCAATTGCTGGCGGGGCCTTTTGCCG
>JBGMRM010000387.1:0-2855 GCA_048061415.1 Gammaproteobacteria bacterium
AGTCCGATGGCCTGTTGAGCCTCTACTCGCTGGTATGGGAACCTGGCCAGTGGACCCCGATCCACGACCACGGTACCTGGGGAGTGGTGGGTGTGCACGAAGGTATGTTGAACGAATGTAATTATATCCGTACCGATCGAGGCGATGCGCTTGCGAAGAAAAACATCGAGCTGGCGCGCGGCGGCGTCATAATGCTGGTGCCCGGCGCAGTCACCAGCTTTGTCCCCAATCCCGATCATATCCACGTGACCGGTAACCCCAGTCCCGACCGGCGCGTGGTATCGCTTCATCTGTATGGCAGTGCGATGGCCGGGTTCCACGTTTACGACCGCGAAGCCGGTACGCGCGAATGGATAGAGGTCAGTCACAACGAGAGCTGAGTATTCGGGCGAGTAGCAATGAGAAGTTCCCTAGATAATCCCCGATTCCAGGCTCGCCGCCATCAGCATGCCGAGTTCCTCGCACTGATCTTCAAATTCCGGGTCGTAATCGCCGAGTAAAATGAGGGATTCCTGTACCGCTTTCCAGCACAGGCCAGTGGTAATTTTGCCGACCGCGATTTTGGTGCCGGTACCGTCGAGACCGGCACGGATATAAAGCGCGAATGGCATGGCCTCGGTGTGTTCCAGGCAAGGATAATAAATCCGGTCAAAAAAATCTTTTAAAGCGCCGCTCATGTAGCCAAAGTTTTCCGTGGTGCCAAGAATGATCGCGTCGGCCCAAAGCACATCGTCGGGCGTCGCCTGCAAGGGTGGAATATGTTTGACTTCGACACCGGCGATATCTTCATGCGTTGCGCCACGCATCATCGCATCGACCAGTTTTTGTGTGTTCGGCGATGGATTGTGCGCGACGATTAGCAGGTGTTTTTTATCGGACATGGGGGTGATGATAATCGTTGGGAAATAGAATGGGTAGTTATACTGAATGCTAAAATGATTTAAGAAAAATATGTTTTAATAGATTGCGGCTCGAGGCCGCAATGACGGACAGGAAAATACAATCATACCGGGCTCGACCCGATATGACCGCCAGGGACGGTGGAAATGCAGGAGGTCGTCGCGGTCCGACGTATCGGAACGACTCCTGCACATTTTAATGCGGCGCGGGGTATTCAGAAAACACTGCAAATTATCAAAAACATACAGGAATTATAATGGATAAAGAAAGATTCGATACAGGCTTAAAACAACGCAAGGCGACCCTCGGCGCCGAGTACGTAGAAAAAAATCTTGCCGCCGCAGACGACTTCACGCGGCCATTCCAGGAAATGATGACCGAATGGTGTTGGGGCTTTGGTTGGGGTGACGACGTGATCGACCCGAAAACCCGCTCGATGATGAACCTGGCGATGATCGGTGGGCTCGGCAAGATGCACGAATGGGAAATCCACTGCCGTGGTGCGATTACCAATGGGGTTAGCAAAGAGCAAATTCGTGCGATCATCCATGTCGTGGCCATCTACTGCGGCGTACCTCAATCGCTGGAATGCTTCCGCGTGGCGCGCAAGGTACTGGAAGAAGACGGGCAGCTGTAGTAACAGGCATGCGCGAATCCGGGTATCGGGTTCGATGATTCAATCCGAATCTTTATTTCAGGCTTCGAAGCGCTTTTTCCCTGGCGGCGACAAAGGCTCGAACCGAGCGAGAAATATCAGCCGCGGTCGTAGCCCAGGAGCAAACACTGATCCGAATCACTGCTTTACCTTGCCATTGGGTACCGCCGACCCAGCATTCGCCGGATTCCTGGATAAATTCTATTGTTCGATTAGTGGTTTCCTGATTATCGCAACCAACGAGTATCTGGTTAAAAACCACTTCATTTAATAACTCGAAACCTTCGGTTTCGAGTTCCTGACCAAATTGCACGGCTCTTTCGTGTAAACCGGCAACCAGTTCGTCGACACCGGCCTTACCGAGGTATTTCAAAGTCGCCCAAAGCTCTACCACCCGTGCCCGTCGCGACATTTCCGGGGTGTACATCATGCCATCCCTGTTTTCGGTATAGACAATATAAGAACCGGAAGCCTGCAGTGCCTGAACCAGAGCATCTTTATCTTTGCACAGTAAAATTCCATTATCGTAGGGTGTATTCAGTGTTTTGTGGCCGTCTACCGACCAGGAATCGGCCTTCTCGATTCCTTTGCACAGATGGTTTAGATTTTCTGAGGCGGCCGCCCATAGGCCAAACGCGCCGTCTATATGAACCCAGGCACCGGCCGTTTGCGCCCTGTCGCATATTTCATCGAATTGATCGAAGGAACCCGAGTTGACATTCCCTGCCTGCAGCAACAGTATCGTGCTGGCGTCGAGTTCGGGGATTGCCGATGCGAGAACCCTGCCCTGATTATCGGTTTCCACCCATTCGATGTTATCGATGCCCAGGCCCAAAAGCGCAATCGCCTTAACCACGGTACCATGCGCCTGCTTGCCAGCGACAATTCTAATTTTCGGTGCACCGTTAAATCCTTTTTGATTGATACCCCAGTTATTATTTTGAAATATGCGATAACGCCCGGCGGCGAGACCGCAGAAGATAGCCATCGATGACCCGCTGACAAATCCGGCAACCACCGAATCGGGTAAGCCCAGCAATTGTTTCAACCAGAGCTCGGTAACTTCCTCAAGTTTGGACGCAATCGGTGACGATAAGTACAACGGTGTATTTTGATCCCAGAAGTCGGATAACCAACGCACCGCGAGCGCAGCCGGGACTACACCGCCATTGACCAGGCCAAAATAGCGCCCGCCTGTTTGTGTAATTGATGCCGGTGAACCGTGCTCATGTAAACGTTTTAAGATATCGGCGGCATCACCTGTAAAATCAGGCATGTCCTCGACGAACAGATCTAGATT
>JBGMRM010000388.1:0-2851 GCA_048061415.1 Gammaproteobacteria bacterium
TGCTTCACCACGCAATGGACCGATCAGGGATTGCCTGCCGCAGACTGCACCGCCCATTGCGTCGCCATGCCCACCGATGTATTTTGTCAACGAATGCACCACCAGGTCGGCGCCCAGGGTCAATGGCCGGGTGGCTATCGGCGTGGCAAAGGTTGAATCGACCACCAGCAGCGCCTCTTGTTGCCTGGCGATTTCAGCGCTCGCGGTGATATCGGAAATTCTCAGCAGCGGATTCGACGGTGTCTCTATCCAGATCATGCGGGTATTTTCCACGATTGCATTTCGAATATTGTCCAGCTCCGAAGTATCGACCGGTGTCACCGATATCCCGAGGCGCGTCAGGGTATCGCGCGCCAGTTCGGCGGTGCCGGGATAGTTGGTATTGCTGATTATCAGGTGATCACCGTTACTCAGGTATTTGAGCAGTACCGAAGCACTCGCGGCCATGCCTGAAGCGAACGCGGTGCAGGACTCGGCCTGCTCGAGTACCGCGAGCTTTTGTTCGAGTTGCTGTGTAGTCGGATTCGACCAGCGCGTATAGACGAATGGCGCGTCTTCGCTCAGGTTATTGGCCGAAAAACTTATCTCTTCGTCAACCACGAAGGTGCTCGACATCACCAGGTTGGGCGCCGATGCACCGGTGTTGTGATCGGGCGCCTCTCCCGCGTGGATCGACTGGGTCTGGATACCTCTATTGCTATGATCGGGTTTCATCGGCATTGCTTCGGACACTGATAGTGGCCGCTATTAGAATGCCTTTAACTGGTCCATGTCAAACCCGGGCTGGCTCTCGAAACCAGGTGCTACCCAGAAAATGAAGCCCATCTATTCTGCCAAACTTGACCTATATCAATCCCCTGTGCTAATGCTAATATAGAGTAACTGATCAAAAATTTACCACGGCCCGTTCAACAAGATATGAAACATAAAAATATTGTTTCAGACGATACGAGTTCGGTCGCTGACACCGATATACCCCATCAGCCTGCCTCATTCGATATTTGGAATCAAAAATACCGGCTCAGGAAAAAAGATGGATCGCCAATAGACGATGACATCGATGCTACTTATGCCCGGGTGGCCCGTGTCCTGGCCGATCAGGAACAAAATCGCGCGCTGCGGGAACACTGGTATGAAAAATTCCTGTGGGCGCTAAAAAATGGCGCCATACCGGCAGGGCGCATCGTCTCCAATGTCGGTGCCGGGAAATACAGGCCGAATACATCCACGATCAATTGCACGGCTTCAGGCGCGATTCGCGATTCCATGGATGATATCCTGCAAAAACTACACGAAGCGGGGCTGACATTAAAAGCCGGATGCGGGATCGGGTATGAGTTTTCAACCCTGCGTCCCAAAGGCGATTATGTCGCCGGCGCCGGCGCCTACACCTCGGGGCCGCTGTCGTTCATGGATATCTATGACAGGATGTGTTTTACCATCTCCTCTGCCGGAGGGCGTCGTGGCGCGCAGATGGCTACCTTCGACATCAGTCATCCCGACGTGCTGGATCTGATACGTGCGAAACGCCAACCTGGACGTTTACGGCAATTCAACCTGTCCTTGCTGATCACCGATGAGTTCATGCAGGCGCTGGCCAAAGATGGCTTATGGAAGCTGGTCTTCCCCGTCCACGACTCTGAGCTGGAAAGCGAAGAGATTGATTTGGCGGACTCGGAAAATATCGTCTGGCGCGACTGGCCGAGTACCGATAATTATATAGTTAACGCGGACGCCAAGGTCGCCTGCCGAGTTCATAAAACTATTCCTGCACGGCAATTATGGGACGCCATCATGGCTTCGACCTATGATTATGCCGAACCGGGATTTATCCTGATAGACCGGGTGAATGAGCTTAATAACAACTGGTTCTGTGAAAATATTAGAGCCACCAACCCCTGCGGCGAGCAACCCTTACCGGAGTATGGCGCCTGTTTGCTCGGATCGATAAACCTGGCTAAATTTGTTATCAACCCGTTTTCCGACGACGCCTGCTTCGAGTGGGAAAAATTCAGGAATGTGGTGCGGATTTTTACCCGTATGCTGGACAATGTCGTCGATATTAATGGTCTGCCTTTAGCCCAACAACGGGATGAAATATTGCGAAAACGCCGGCACGGAATGGGGTTCCTCGGTTTAGGTTCCGCCATGACGATGTTGAAGATGAAATATGGCGAGCCGGACTCGATTGAATTTACCGAGGCAGTGAGCCGGGAGCTTGCGCTGACGGGCTGGCGGGTGGCGCTGGAACTGGCGAAAGAAAAAGGCCCGGCGCCTATCCTCGATGAAATGTTTGAAGTGACGGCCGACATGTTACGGCGACGCCCCGAAATGAACGAGCACGGCTACCGTGAAGGAGATCAGGTTAAGGGATCGGTTCTGCAGGCAAACTTCAGCCGATACATGCAGAAAATCGCACAACTCGATCCTGAACTCGTCGCAGAACTGGCCAAAATCGGCGCGCGTTTTACGCACCACAGTTCTATCGCGCCGACAGGTACTATTGCGCTATCGATTGCCAATAATGCCAGTAACGGTATCGAGCCCAGCTTTGCGCACCAGTATTCCCGCAATATTATACGTGAAGGTAAAAAATCCAAACAAAAGATCGATGTATTGTCGTATGAATTACTCGCCTATCGCCATCTGATCAATGCCGGGGCATCGCCCCATAGTGAGAATCCTGAAGAGCGCTTACCCGATTACTTCGTTTCGAGTGACGATATAACACCTGCTAACCACGTCGATATACAGGCTGCCGCCCAACGATGGATAGATTCTTCTATCTCCAAAACGGCCAATGTACCAACCGATTTCCCCTATGAGGATTTCAAGCATATTTATCGTTATG
>JBGMRM010000389.1:0-2849 GCA_048061415.1 Gammaproteobacteria bacterium
ACCGACGATATTATGCTCGGGGCCGTAGGGGAAACCGGTGATATTCTCGGCGCCGTCTTCACCGACCACCAGGATATCGTGTTCACGGTATCCGCCTGCGCCGGGCGTACCCAAAGGCAGGGTTAACATCGGTTCCATCGATACCACCATGCCTGCTTCCAGCACGGTATCAATATCCTCGCGCAGCTCGAGCCCTGCTTCGCGGCCGTAGTAATGCGACAACAGGCCGAATGAATGCCCATAGCCGAAGGAACGGTATTGCAGCAAATTTATATCGTCGAAATAGCGATTAATTTCGGCACAGATTCCAGAACAACTAGCACCGGGTTTGATTAACGACAGGCCGAGTTCGTGCGCGCCGACGTTTGCCTCCCAGATGCGCAGCGAATCGGCATCCGGCTCGCCCAGGAACAGGGTTCTTTCGAGTGCAGTGTAATAGCCTGAAATCATCGGGAAGGTATTCAAACTCAGGATATCGCCCTTTTGCAGCTTCGCGCTAGTCACCGGATTATGCGCACCGTCGGTATTAATCCCTGCCTGAAACCAGACCCAGCTATCGCGTAATTCGCTGTGTGGAAAAGCACGGGAGATTTCGACTTCCATCGCATCACGACCCGCCATCGCAATATCGATTTCCCGCGTACCTTCATAAATTGCGTCTTTGACCGCCGCACCACCGATATCGGCGGTACGCGCACCGCCCTTGATCAGCTCGATTTCTTCGGCAGATTTGATCATGCGCAGCGCCATGATTTCGGCGTTTAATTCTTTGCATCGAATATCCCCCAGCAAACTCACCATGGTATCGCGCGCCGCCAGGGTCATGTGATCGCCTTCGATACCGATTTGCCTCGCATTTGGAATAATCGACTTTACCGCACGCCAGTAATTGTTACGCTGCCAGTCGGTGTAAATAAAGTTTTCGCCATAACTACGGCGCCAGGGCTGGCCGCCATCGATGTTGGCCGATACCGTGACACAGCGCTCGGCGGTCACGACGCAGGCGTAAGGCCGCCCAAACGAGCAGTACAAAAAACCAGAGTAATAGGCAATGTTGTGCATCGAGCTTAACAACATGGCATCGACGCCGGTATCGCTCATCAGCGCGCGGAGCCTGTTAAGGCGATTTTCGTACTCGGTATCAGAGAAAGGAAGGCTGGCTTTGGATCCGTTTTGCAACTGGAAAAATTCGGGCCGAATTGCTGGTGATTGAGACATAATATTCACTCCGAGTTTACCTGGGTGAAATCAGGGGTTCCCTGACTCCCCGGTTAGTTGGTCCGGGCGTACAGGATTGAAATCTGCTTAAGCAGCCATCGATAAGGCTCGGGACTGACGACGCCATCGCCATGAGCGGGGCGATTTTAGCCAGCCACTATTCAACAGGCAAGTATTTATTGAATGGTTGCCACGTAGCCTTAAAATACTGTTGAAAAATACGGGCGATAAATTAACGGTCAAATTTTTAGCGGGTCTGTTCCATTTGCTGCTCAAAGCTTAAACTGCTAACAGGCAACGACTATATTAGCGTACTGATCCATGCTTTCAATAACCAGTCAGGTCACCATTCTAGACTCTGAGATCGACATACAGGCGATCCGTGCGCAGGGCGCTGGCGGCCAGAACGTCAATAAGGTATCTACTGCTATCCATCTCAGATTTGATATCGGGGCGTCGTCGCTGCCGGATCTATACAAGGAACCGTTGCTGAAACTCAGGGATCGACGCATCTCGAAGGACGGCATAGTGATCATCAAGGCGCAACGTTACCGCAGCCAGGAGAAAAATCGGGAAGATGCGCTAGCCCGATTACTGGCGCTGATCAGGCGTGCTGCGATACCGCGCAAGAAGCGCAAACCCACGAAACCGACCAGGGGTTCGCAGCAAAGGCGTATCGAGGGTAAAACCAGACGTGGGCAGCTAAAGGATTTGCGAAAAAAGATCGATTATTAAAGTACCGAAAGCAATCGGAAGCTACTTGATCTTATCGATAAATTCCTGGATCTTGGTCGCGTCGAGCAGGGTGTTCCAGCTTCGCGCTCCGGCGCCAGTAATGCGCTTATCCCATTTCTTCAGGCGCTTCCGGTAGACCTCCGGGTTCCTGCTATCCTTGCTGAGCTTGATCACATTCATCGCGGCTATATCCATTCCTTCAAACTCATCCTTTGCGAATTTGCGTTTTACACCGGAGGGTAATTCCTCTTTCATATCGCTGAATACGAACATCACCTGGGTGCCGGATTTGGTCGCCTTCAGATAATCAGAACAGAGCATCAGCGCGCCGCTGATATCGGTAAGACGCGACCAGGCTTTGCCTTTGCCGAATTTATCCAGGGTTTTGGAGATTGCCAGCTTCTGCGCGTTAGCTTTGGTCGGCCTGTAATCCAGAGTCATTTTTGTTACCAGGTTTTCTTCAGCGTAGCTATTGCTGTCAATCTTGACAAAAAACAGGGTGTCGCCAGGAATCATTTGAGGCACGATGCCAGCCTTAATGATATTAACTACATTGCCCTTTTCCTTGGCGTAGGTGCCGGAGACATCCACCAGTGCGCAATAGGAAGTTTCATAATTCTTACTATCCGTACAGGCGGCGACGAACGAGGCCACGAAAATCCCGATCAGAAAACGCTTAATTATTTTTAACATTTCTTTACCCTGGGCTAACTTGCGCTAATCGGCTTCCCTTTAAACATATTGTATATCTGCAACGGGACAATGATGTAGATATCAAACACATGTATCAGAATTTTAAAGAATCCTTCTATCAGATAAGCGATCGCGTTAGCCAGATGGCACAGCATAGTGATGAAAATAGTATATATCCGGGCGAATGCATGTTGGCTGGCTTC
>JBGMRM010000390.1:0-2843 GCA_048061415.1 Gammaproteobacteria bacterium
ACGCCAAAAAGTCCGGGTACGAAGGCAAGACCGGCGGTATGGCGTATGTTTCGACCATAATCAACAGGTTGCGCTCCGAAAAGCCGGGTAAATCTATACTGGTTGATAGTGGCGACACCTGGCAAGGTTCAGGACTTTCGGTTTTCGACAAAGGCGTCTCCATGGTGAAGATCATGAATAAGATCGGTTATGACGCCATAGTTCCAGGCAACTGGGAGTATTTCTATAGCAAGGATCAATTCCTGGATCTAATCGATCTGGCCGATTTTCCCGTAATTTCATTTAACCTCGTGGATAAAGAATGGGGTGATCCGGTACTGGATCAGTACACAATAAAAGAAGTAGGTAACCTCAGGGTTGCGATAATAGGAATGACCTACCCCTGGACCGCACTCACTTCATCGGTGATCGGCGCCGCAAAATGGTGGAAATTTGGTATCCAGGAAAACGAAGCCACGGAATTAATTGCGCGTATAAAAGCAGAAGAGAATCCGGATCTGATCGTATTCATCTCGCATGGTGGCTACGGTTACGATCAGAAATTTGCACAACGGGTCAACGGTATCGATGTATTGGTTAGCGGGCACACCCACAACGCAATTTTCGAGCCCGTGGTCTGGAATGACACGATTATTTACGAAGGCGGCGCGCACGCCGAATACATTTCGAGCCTCGATATCGAGGTTAAGGATAAAAAGGTTTTGAGCTATAACTTCCAGCTAATTAAAGTCAATCCGGACTACGTACCTGCTGACCCTGAGATCGAGAAACTGGTGAACGAAGCTTACCGCCCCTACGAGGCGATGTTAAGCGAAGTGATTGGACAAGCCGAAGGGGTCTTCTACCGGCGGGATTACTGGCAAAGCACGCTGGGTAATCTGATTACCGATGCACTGCGCGATTCGCAGGGAACAGACATCAGTTTATTTCCGGCCTGGCGCTACGGCGCAACACTGATGCCGGGCAATATCACCGTGGAAGATATTTACAATATCATCCCCACCGGAGGTCAGGTCGCTACCTACAAAATGTCAGGTAAGGATATCAAAATACTGCTGGAGAATATACTCGATGCGGTCGCTAACAACGACGCGTATTCACGAGTCGGTGGCGATATGATTCGTTTTTCAGGGCTGAAAA
This sequence comes from Gammaproteobacteria bacterium, assembly GCA_048061415.1. Classification (GTDB taxonomy): domain Bacteria; phylum Pseudomonadota; class Gammaproteobacteria. The sequence goes on from JBGMRM010000390.1 coordinate 1,141, forward strand.
TCATCTATGACCTCGCTAACGTACGAGGCGAGAGAATCGTATCGATCGCTACCGCAGATGACCGGCCTTTCCTCGTCAATAAGGTTTATTCCATCGCATCGGTGAACACCCGGTTTCAGAATAACCCACTTTTTGGCGCCACCGATGTGGTCGATACCGGCAAAGTTTTTGCGGATATATTGATCGAGTACATCCGCGACAATTCACCCGTTAAGGCCGCTCTGGACGCGAGAATAATTCCGCGCCGGGATAGCAGCGGCTAACTCAACCGGCATAGCGCACCATGTCATCCTTTCAACATTTATCAATCAGACAGGAGCAATAAAATGGCAAAGCATATCAAGCCCCCGAGAATGAGAATCGGCAGGCGAATTAAGAAAGACCAGGTCTTTAAGGTTAAGGTCAGGTTTGAGCACCCATCGTTTACCGGCCTGGGCCAGGCAGATACCGAAACCTTCCCGGCGTTCAACCGTGCCATACAGGTCGAATTCCTCAGAAACATGCTGGTTTATTACGGTGACAATTTGGTTAACAGGTTCAATTTCACCTCGGCCATCGCAAACAACCCGCTGATTACCTTCAAGTTGAAGGCGACCAGGGAAGCGCCGGTTAAGGTCGTTTTTGTCAATAACTCCGGTGAACGTTGGGAAGTATCCAAAGACATCAAGTTTTCGGCCTGATCCCGATTTCTGTCGTAGCTACGATTGTTGCATTATTTTTTGAATCAGTTCGATATTGGATAGAAATATGAAATCGTTATTTTCTGCAAACCTGCTTGTAATACTAGTTACATTGTTAACCAGCACCAGTACCCTTGCCGCGCTCACGGTTGAAAAGTTTAAAATCGAAGGTTTAACCTCGGCGGCCAGCCCGGAAACACTGACCGCCGCCCTCGAGAGTGACTTGAAAGTGAAGGTGGTCGGGCTGGATTTAAAGGGCAGCCCTAGCGGTTGGCCAGTGCTCAGCGTCGAATTTGATTCGGCAAAACTTTCCAGGGAGGATATAGAGCAAAAAATTGCAACCATCGAAGACCCTGCCGGGCATAAATACAAGGTGAATCAGGGGACGCCGGCGAGCAATTTCGTGTATACGGACGAGGAAATAAAGGCTATGGCATTGCTCGGCCCAGGCGCACCCGATATAGAGGCTATCGTCAACCCAATCAAGCCCTCCAGCGAATCGCTGGGACGAGGTAAGAATTCGTTCGAGGCCAATTGCGCCACCTGCCACGGATTGAACGGTAATGGCAGCGGACCCGCGGCACCGGGCATATCGACTTTTCCGCGCCAGCTCTGGGCCTGGTACAATACCGATTCCAGCACCGACGGCTACCTTTTCTGGTTTGTTACCAATGGACGTAATGACATGCCGCCCTGGGGTCTGGTGCTATCCGAAGAAGAGCGGTGGGACATCATCAATTATATCAAGACCCTGAAGCAACCCGAGTAGCGTAAATTGTAAGGGTTAAAAAAGTGAACCTCGATCAGGATATCGTCGACAGACAATATCAGGCTGAAAACTTCGATGACTTTCTGGCCGATCTGGTCACAGAAATCGAGATACGTAATTACCGTATAACCAGAATTATCAACATCGACAATATCTATATCAGGTTAGAAGCCGGAATCGAGGGGACTGCCAATTTCGAGCGCTACAAAATCGTCGAATTTTGCAATTTGAACACCTGCAGCGAACTGGTCTCC
>JBGMRM010000391.1:0-2812 GCA_048061415.1 Gammaproteobacteria bacterium
TCGATGGCGCCCGGGTGACAGTCGGGAATCGTCTAATTGCACTGGCTTCGTCGGGTCCTCATTCGAATGGGTATTCCCTGGTCCGCAAGATTATAGCGGTTTCCGCTGTCGATCTGTCGCAGGATTGCGATGGCCGAACGCTGGCCGAGTCCCTGATCCAGCCGACCCGAATCTATGTAAAAAATATCCTGAAGCTAGCCGAATCGCATACCATCAGGGCAATTGCTCATATTACCGGCGGTGGTTTGAACGACAACATCCCGCGTGTGCTACCGCCGCATTGCGCCGCCAGAATAGAACTCGCGAGCTGGACCCTGCCAAGGGTTTTCGAGTGGCTGCAAACTGCCGGCAATGTGGAGACCAGCGAAATGTTCCGGACCTTTAACTGCGGCGTTGGAATGGTGCTGGTGGTCGATCAGGACGATCAGGACGACTGCCTTCGACTGCTCGATCAACTCGGTGAACAGGCCTGGGTGATTGGCGAAATTGTCGAAAAAGAGTCTGGGCCATCTGTAATCCTGGCATGACACTAAGCTCGCCCGAGCACGGAGTTCTTTCTATCCTGGTACTGATTTCGGGCAACGGCAGCAACCTGCAGTCGATTATCGATGCGATCGAAACGGGTCGGCTTAAGGCTCGAATCTGCGCGGTAATTTCAAATGAGCCCGGCGCGTACGGACTAAAACGCGCTGAAAAACACGGCATTGAAACCCGGGTGATCGATCATCGCGCATTCGACACACGCGAAGCCTTCGATCAGGCCCTGCAGCGGAGCATTCAGTCTTTCGCTCCGGATTACCTGGTGCTGGCCGGCTTTATGCGAATCCTCGGTTCAGCATTCATTCAGGCCAATGCGAATAAAATTCTCAACATTCATCCATCACTTTTGCCCGCCTATAAAGGTTTGAACACACATCAACGCGCCATTGAAAATAGTGAACCGGAACACGGCGTCAGCGTTCACCTGGTCACACCGGAACTGGACGGCGGCCCGGTAATCCTGCAGGGGCGCTACCCCGTCGGCACGGAGGACACACCCGCCGATTTAAAACAACAGGGCCTGCAACTGGAACACCGCATGTATCCACTGGTTTTACAGTGGTTAAGTGAAGGTAAATTACAGATAAAGGAAAACTCTATCCTGTTTGAACAGCAGCAATTGCAGGAACCGGTCGAATTTGAAGACGACTAAGTATATTATTTCGATATCGTTTCTGATCGTCTACCACCTGATTGCCGCGACACCAGCACTGGCGGACGAAGTTCCGATAACACCTTACCAGGCCAGCTATAAGCTCTACAAGGGCGGTATCCAGGTTGCGAAGTCCAGTCTCTTGCTCGAACAATCAGGGCGTTTCTGGCGCTGGAGACTGTCGACCAGGCCGAAGGGAATTTACAACTTATTCTCAAACAAGAAGCCCTATTCCGAAACCACCTTTTCACTGCTCGATGGTCAGTACCGGATCCACAATATACTGCTTGCAGACGAAGCGGATGATGCGCGTTACGAAACAGCCCGTTTTAACTGGGATAGCCGCCAGGTCGATATACAGCGGAAGGGCAAGCGTCGCATCGAAGATCTGCCCGCACAGGTTTACGATTTCCATACCATACATCTGCTGACAGCGCAGATGATGAAAGACGGTACGCAGCAGATGGAAATCAATTTTTACCTGAAGGGAGAAGTGCTTGATGCAATGATTACACAGACTGGAAAAGTCACGCTGGAAATAAACGGTTCGAAGATAGAAACGTCGGTTTTTCAGCAAACCATTAGCGGCCGGAAAATCAGTTCGAAATATTACTATGGTCCCGACAGCCGGCTAGTTCCAGTCAAGATTGAGCATACCAATTCAAAGGGGAAAACCGCGATCATGCTTCTCAATCAGGTGAACCGTCTTTAAGCGGGTAAAACCAGGCGCTTTAATCGCTCCCGGCAATAGTCATGTTTTCAAGCAGAATCGAGCCCGTGCGGATATTCCCGCGCAGGTCGAAATCCTTACCTGTTTCAACGATCCCCTGAAACATATCCTTAAGGTTGGCGGCGATGGTAATTTCCTCGACCGGGAATTGAATCTCGCCATTCTCGACCCAGAAACCGGTGGCTCCACGCGAGTAATCTCCGGTCACCGTATTCACGCCATGACCCATCAACTCGGTGACGAGGAACCCGCGATGCATCGCCTTCAGGCATTGCTCGAAAGATTTCCCGGTGTCTTTCAGGGTTAAATTGTGTACGCCACTCGCATGCCCGGTGGTTTGCAGGCCTAGCTTCCTCGCGGCATAGCTATCCAGCAAATAGTTTTGAATCACGCCATCAATTACCAGCTCGCCCTCCCTGGCCATAACCCCTTCGGAATCAAAATTAGCCGAACCCAGAGCCTGTGCTTCGAATGGATATTCGATCAATTGCAGAAATTCCGGGAATACACGCGTACCGACTGCATCGAGTAAAAAACTGGCCTTGCGGTATTGAGCCGCACCGCCTATTGCAGCCGTAAAATGACCAATCAGGCTGCGAGCAATTTCCGGCACAAATAATACCGGCGCCCGCTGCGTTTTTAGCTTTTGCGCATCGAGTCGTTTCACTGTCCGCTCCGCAGCCTTTATCCCAACCGCCTTCGCGCTAGCCAGGCGATCTGGATTCCTGCTGATCTCATACCAGTAATCGCGTTGCATCGCACCGTTCGATTCGCCCACAATCGAGCAACTGATGCTGTGCCGCGTTTGGTGTTCGGCCTGTAAAAAACCGTGTGTATTTCCGAGGACCGAAACACCGGCATTTAAATCGACCGAGGCGCCATCGGAATTG
>JBGMRM010000392.1:0-2807 GCA_048061415.1 Gammaproteobacteria bacterium
GTTGCAAAAACCGACAGAGGCTACGATTTAGTCATCGAAGATAAGGATGCGGTGTTAGATATAGCGGGAAAAGCGTCTTTGAATGCCGATGGAGAATACAGGCTGGATATGACCATTCGCACGAAATCGGGACTCGAAACCAGCATTAGAAATGCGCTGGAGCTCGTGGCGAGAAAACAGGGTATCAATCAGTATGTGGTCCGTAGAGCCGGCAGCCTGGACCCGGCGCTACTGGACAGATTAGCATTCGCAGACAATCGATAAACCTGAATTAATCATCAGTGCCACATCGTCGGTTTCGACCTCGGCATAAAATTCGTCGCTCAAATGACAGGCTGTTCCAGGGTAATAATTCTCCGAGGCCAGTTTTAGTTGCCCTCGGTAGTGTGCTGGCGTATTTTCCTGAGCATTTCAGTCAATATTTTGGGGTTGCCTGCGATAACCTGTCCGAGTTCGAGATATCCATCGTCGCCGTTATAATCGGTGATGATGCCACCGGCCTCGCGGATGATCAGGGCGCCGGCAGCGATATCCCAGGCATTCAGGCCATCTTCCCAGAATCCATCGAGCCTTCCTGCGGCCACATAAGCCAGATCGAGTGCGGCTGATCCTGCGCGACGTATATCGCACGCCGTGGTAAAAAACTCGCTGAACAGTTTTAAAAATACATCCAGTTGCTCGTGGTGCTTGAACGGAAAGCCGGTTGCCAGCAAAGCGCCCGTAGTTGTCTTTATACTGCTGACGCGCAGGCGCCGGTTATTCAGGTTGGCGCCATCGCCACGGCTGGCGGTAAATAGCTCCTGCTTGGTCGGATCGTAAATAACTGCGTGTAGCAACCGGTCCTCGCGCTGACAGGCGATCGATACCGCAAAGTGTGGAAAGCCATGCAGGAAATTGGTAGTACCGTCGAGTGGGTCGATTATCCAGCGATAGGGTTCAGCCCCGATCGTCTCGCCACTTTCTTCGGCCAGTATGCCATGTTTCGGGTAAGCCTTGAGCAAGGTGTCGATGATGCGCGCTTCCGCCTCGCGGTCGACTTCGGAAACGTAGTCGTTGCGCGCTTTGGTTTCGACCTGTATTTCGGGCAGACGATTTAATTTCCTGACGATATAATCACCCGCGCTACGGGCTGCTCGAACGGCAATATTCAACATGGGCTGCATGGTGTCGGGCCTGGCCAGGGGTGTATGATAGTGGCGCGCAGTCTAGCAGAGGGCTCATCCCTAAACCAGACGTTCATGGCGTCGCTTCGCGTATCTAGAGGCTGCTCAAACAGCATTAAAACAGGAAGCATTTGCCGATGAAATCAGAGTAGAAATGAAGGCTGAAAATCTTAATATCGTAATGGTGGGGACGACCCACCCGGGCAATATCGGCGCCGCCGCGAGAGCGATGCACAATATGTGTGTTCCAAACCTGGTGCTGGTAAAACCGCAGTGCCCAGTAGGTGAAATAGCTTACGCCAGGGCTTCCGGCGCCAGTGTAATCCTGGACCAGAGAAAAAACGTGGATAGCCTGAAGCAGGCAATCCGGGATTGCAGCCTGGTGATTGCCACCAGCGCGCGTAGTCGTTCACTACCCTGGCCTGAATTGAGTCCTGGACAAATGGCGCAGAAAATATGGCGTTTAAGCGACCAGTCGAGCGTAGCCCTGGTTTTTGGACCGGAACACTCGGGCCTGAGTAACGATGAGCTACAGTTCTGCCATTTTAGCGTGAGTATTCCCACCAATCCGGAATTCAGTTCGCTCAACGTGGCGTCTGCGGTCCAGGTATTATGTTACGAAATATACCGAATAGCTGAGAATACTCCAGTACGGGAGGCACGGGAATCGAGTGAACCCGTCGCGACCAGCGATGATCTGGAAGCCTACTTCGGGCATCTCGAACAGGTGTTGATAAAGACCCGATTTCTCGATACGGATAACCCGGGGTTGCTGATGCAACGCCTGAGACGCCTTTATCAAAGAATCGATCTAAGTAAATCCGAGGTTAACATTCTAAGGGGAATCCTGAGTTCGGTCGAAAAGTACAAAACCTGAACTGCTGGCGTAATTTACATTCATGCAGGAAACGACCTCATTTTACAGGGTTTCCCTAAATTGGGTAAAAGCTTTCAAAGCTAATAGTTGACCATTTTAGTCAGGATTGTATACTGGTATTAATTATTACTGGATAGTAATTCCAATGCGCTTATCCACCAAGAGCCGTTACGCAGTGACTTCACTGCTGGATATGGTCATGCACTCTGACCAGGGACCAGTTTCACTGGCCGATATTTCGTTGCGTCAGGGCATTTCCCTGTCGTATCTGGAGCAGCTGTTCGCCAAAATGCGGCGAAATAAACTTGTGGTGAGTACCCGCGGCCCAGGCGGTGGATATAGCCTCGGTAATTCGCCACAGGACGTTTGTATTGCCGATGTGATTAGCGCGGTAGACGAAAAAATGCAGGTAACCAATAAAGATGCCGAGCAGAATTCATCCTATTACGAGCCATGCCTGACCGAACAGCTGTGGGAAGAACTGAGCGATCAAATTCAGGATTATCTGACCACCATTTCGCTTGCAGATATGATGGAGAACGAAGAGGTCAAGGCATTGTCACGCGATCATGACTTGCGCCAAAACCATGAGAATCTATTGTAGGACCGATGCAAACCTATCTCGATCATAATGCCACCTCGCCCATGCACCCCGAAGTGCTTGAAGCGATCCTGCCTTATCTACGCCAACCGACTGGCAATGCATCGAGCTTGCACAGCACGGGGCGCATGGCTCGATCGGCGATAGAAGCGGCGAGAGGGCAGGT
>JBGMRM010000393.1:0-2807 GCA_048061415.1 Gammaproteobacteria bacterium
CGATACCGTAATCCGTATGACCTGGCGTTACTGGGACATTCTCGGCAAACCCGAAAAGCGAATCATTATCAGTCGCAAGAATGCTTATCACGGTAGTACTATTGCGGCCTCGAGCCTGGGCGGTATGGCGGATATGCACGAACAGGGCGGTATTATTCCGGACATAGTGCATGTCGAGCAACCCTACTGGTTCGGCAAGCGTGTCGAGCTCGGCACCGATCTCGACGCCGGAGAATTCGGCCGTGAAGTCGCCCGGTCAATTGCCGATAAGATCGAAGAGCTCGGCGAAGACCGTGTTGCTGCTTTTATCGCCGAACCAATTCAGGGTGCCGGCGGCGTTATCATACCACCCGACAGTTACTGGACCGAGGTGAAGAAGATCTGCGCCCAGTACGATATTCTATTTGTCGCCGATGAAGTCATCTGCGGTTTCGGCCGCACCGGCTACTGGTTCGGCAGTGACTTCTATGATCTGAAACCTGATCTGATGCCGATGGCCAAGGGCCTTTCTTCGGGTTACCTGCCAATTGGTGGGGTCATGGTTGGCGATCGCGTCGCCGAGGTTCTGATAAACCAGGGCGGCGAGTTTAATCACGGCTATACCTATTCGGGCCACCCGGTCTGTGCCGCGGTAGCAGTCGCTAATATTCGACTCATGCAAAGCGAGAATATTGTCGAAACGGTGCGCGATTCGATCGGACCTTATTTACAACAGCGCATTCGGGAACTGGGAGAGCATCCGCTCGTGGGGGAAGTGCGCGGTGTCGGTATGCTCGGCGCAATCGAACTCGTTGAAGACAAGGCCGGTTACCGGAAATTTCACAAGGACCGGGGTGCAGGCCTAATTTGTCGTGGGCATTGTTTCGATAACGGCCTGGTGATGCGCGCAGTAGGCGATACCATGATCATGTCACCGCCGCTGATTATGCAAAAATCCGATGTCGACACGCTGGTTGAGCGGGCCTGGAAGAGTCTTGACCTGACGCAAAGGGATTTGGCCTGATTGGAACGGGTTTAAACATGGCATTCAAACTCAACCAGGATCGTAGCGATACGGGCAATCATCCAGACTCCTACTATGCCGCCACCCAGAACCAGGCTCCCGAGCTGGGTCCACTGGATGGCTCCTGCAGGGCCGATGTCGCGATCGTCGGTGGCGGTTATACCGGTTTGTCTTCAGCCCTGCACCTGGCTAAGCGTGGTTACAAGGTGGTTCTGCTCGAAGCCCGCCAGCTGGGGTGGGGTGCCTCCGGGCGCAATGGCGGGCACCTCGGAAGCGGCCAGCGTAAAGACCAGCTCACGCTCGAAAAAATGCTCGGAAATACTACCGCACATCAGCTCTGGGACCTGGCACAGGATGCCAAGGTGCTTGCCAGGAGCCTGATTGCCGAATATGACATCGATTGCGATCTCAAGTACGGTGCCGCACATCCCAATCACAAACCAGCTTACGACGCCGATTCGCGGGCTTTCGTGGATCACCTGAGGAATCAGTATCAATACAATCAGGTAGAATTCCTCGAACGCGACGAGATGGCCGCTATTGTCGGTAGTGATAGTTACTATGGCGGTAGCATGGATTACGGCGCCGGCCACCTGCACCCACTCAACTATGTGCTCGGCCTCGCGCATGCGGCAAAGTCAAACGGCGCCCTACTGCATGAATCGACCATCGTCAAGAGCTACCAGGAGGGCAAGACGATCCGTATTGTCACCGATCACGGTAGTGTCGAAGCCGATTCGATCGTACTCGCGTGCAACGGTTACCTGGGCAAGCTCGATCGGCGCCTGTCCGGAAAAATCATGCCGATTAACAACTTCATGATTGCCACCGAGCCACTCAGTGAAGAACGTGTCAGGGAAATAAACCCGAAGGATATCGCAATATCGGATTCACGTTTTGTCGTCAACTATTACCGCCTTTCGGCCGACAAACGATTACTGTTTGGCGGTGGAGAGAACTATAGCCGAAATTTTCCACAGGACATCGCCTCCTTCGTACGCAAACCGATGCTCGAAGTCTATCCGCAACTGTCCGACACCGCGATCGACTACGCCTGGGGCGGCACCCTCGCAGTCACGCTCAATCGCATGCCGCATTTCGGTCGGCTCGGAAAACACAATACCTATTTCGCCCAGGGTTACTCCGGCCACGGTGTAGCCATGGCGACGCTGGCGGGTAAATTGATTGCTGAGGCTATTGCTGGCGAAGCGGAAAAATTTGACCTGTTTGGCACACTACCGACGCGACCGTTTCCGGGAGGTGATTTACTCCGCTGGCCCGGCCTGGTACTCGGTATGAGTTATTACGCTTTGCGCGATAGATTTTAAGTGGACAGACAAAAGGGCATATAAATAATCCAGGCTTATCTCAATAGAACTCTCTGGCCCCTCCGGGAGGTAGGGTACTGCTCAGTTAAGCGCTTTCATCGCCAGCATTTCTTCGACCAGCAGATCATTTTGTAATTGCAGGTGATAACCCTGCGACTCCAGGTTGTTGAGCACTTCGCCGGCATCTCACATGGCCAGGTTCTTATCCTTGCTCAGTTCAAAGCTAAAGCTAAACTCGGGATCACCAAAAATCTTCAGCAAGTCTTCCGGCAGGATCGAAAAATCATCCTTATCTACCAGGTACAAATAGGCATCGATTTTACGTTTGCTACGATAGATATAACACAACATGATAACTCCATAAATTTAATGGGGTCAGACCCGAATGGCACTTACTTAAGCCCAAACCGGTCGTCACCCAGGCCTCGAGCCGGGGTCCAGTCGAGGCCGAGAGTCCCGAACTGACTGGATCCACG
>JBGMRM010000394.1:0-2779 GCA_048061415.1 Gammaproteobacteria bacterium
TCATACAGGCTCGCCAGGTCGCGTAACGCGAGGTTGAAGCTCTGTCCCGCAACCTGATGTAACGCACTGGCCGCACTGCCGATCAACACGCAACGATTTTTCGCCAGTGTCAGCGCTTCGGTTCGATGTAGCGAAAAACTGGATCGCTGCCCGACCTGTTCGATGAACCCAAGCCGATAACCAAAGCTCTGTTGCAGCACCTCGGCAAACTGTTCATCGCCGAGTTGCATCAAATGATCGGTATTGTCTGGATTGTGAGTCCACACACAGGCATATCGGTTACGGCCCAGCGGAAGCATCGCCAGCGGCCCTTCGGTGGTAAATCGCTCGTAAGCGGCGCCTGCCACAGGTTTCGATACCTGCAGGTTGGTAATAACCGCAGCCTGCCCATAATCGATTACGCGATGCTCAATGCCGAGGCTGGCCCGGGCTTTAGACGATGCACCATCGGCTACCAGTACCAGGTTCGCGTTTAGCTGTTTTTTTTTGTTGCGATAGAGATAGTCCAGATGCACGGTTTCGCCGTACTCGGCGTTTTCGAATTGTGCCCCGGAATCGAGTGTAATCAACTGGCTATTATTCACCCGATCGAGCAACAGCTTGCCCAAAATACTGCTTTCGATCACATAGCCGAGTGCGTCGAGTTCGTAGTCAGACGCGTGTAAGCGCGTCACACCCCAGCGTCCCTGGCTGGAAATATGGATCGTCCTGATCGGAGCCGCCTGTTTTCGAATCTCGCTCCACAGGCCTAAGGACCTGAATATCTGGGCGCTCGAACCAGACAATGCGATCGAACGCGAATTCAGCCCGGTCGATTTTTGTTGCGGCAGGTCTGAAGACTCAATCAGGTGGACTCGTCGATCCGGATGCTGCAGCGTCAATGCGGCGCAAAGACCTGCCAGACCACCACCGACTATGGCTATTTCGACGTTATTTTTCATCGCCGGTAATCATCCAGCCATCAGCGCTTCGATATCGCCGGGCTTTTTTGGCAGGGCCTCGGTAAGCACTTCGCAGTCAGTATTCGTCACCAGAACATCGTCTTCGATGCGAATGCCGATATCCCACCACTTGCGGTGTACGCCTTTACTGTGCGCCGGGATATAGATTCCGGGTTCGATCGTCAGCACCATGCCAGGCTCAAGCAGGCGCCATTGATCGCCGACTTTGTAATCGCCAACGTCGTGCACGTCCAGCCCTAGCCAGTGCCCTGTCCGGTGCATATAAAACTTTCGATAAGCCTGCTCCTTGATTAGCTTCGTCGGGTGGCCCTTGAGCAGTTTGATTTCGGTCAGGCCTTTGGTAATCACCCTGACAGCCGCATTATGCGGGTCATTCCAGTGATTGCCCGGCCTGACCTTTTTAATCGCCGCTGCCTGGGCAGCCAGCACGATATTATAAATGTCGCGTTGCGCCGGACTATATTTACCATTGACTGGAAAGGTACGGGTAATATCGGACGCGTACCCCTGCACCTCGCAGCCCGAATCGATCAGTAACAGGTCTCCGTCATTGAGTTCATCGCTATTTTCCGTGTAATGCAAAATACAGCCGTTGGCACCCCCACCCACAATCGCCGGGTAGGCATGCTGGGCCCCGTATTGGCGAAATTCATGATCGAACTCGGCCGCTATCTGGTATTCGTAATGACCGGGTCTACACAGCCGCATCGCGCGCTCGTGGGCGCGGACGCTAATCGCTGCAGCCTTGCGCATCAGTTTCAGTTCCTCACGGCTTTTAAACAGGCGCATATCGTGCAAAATATAATCCAGCGAAACAAATTCCGAGGGAACATGAAGGCCGGCCCTCGACTGCTCCTTGATGTGATTAACCCAGCCAATGAGCCGTTGATCGAATTCCGGGTAACGACCCATAATATTGAATATCGCATCGGTACCTTCCAGCAAACCGGGTAATATGTCATCCATGTCCTCGATGGGGAACGAATCGTCGGCCCCATGCTCCTCGACAGCGCCTTCCTGCCCTGCGCGGCGACCATGCCAGGTTTCCTGCTCCGGATCCTTTTCACGGCAAAACAGAATATATTCACCATGTTTACGCCCTGGTATCAACACCATGACTGCGTCGGGCTCGTTGAAGCCAGTCAGGTATAGAAAGTCGCTATCTTGCCGAAACGGGAAATCCACATCGCGATTGCGGGTCACCTGCGAAGCCGAGGACAGGATTGCGATCGTCCCCTTACCCATCATTTTCATCAGTTGGGAACGACGACGTTTAAATTCGGATTGCTTCATTGTTTAGCCCTTGGCTTAATAAACCCTGCAATTTTTAAGGTTATTCTTGTTGTTCTGGTGGTTCTGGTGGTTCTGGTGGCTCAGGCATGGCCGGAGTCAGGGTTTCGCTCAAAATCAGCACCGACATTCGCACATGCTCGACGAGGTCGACTAATTGCTGTTCGGCTTCCTCGCTCTGGACCGCTTCGGCGTCGAGCTTACTAATTTCGATCAAGTCTGACAAACATTCCTGTGACTGTTCGTCCTCAGGCGCGCTATCACGCAGGCCATTTACTGTAATACCGTATAAAAAGCCCTGACACCAGCTTGCCAAACTGTACAGCCGCCTGGATAAATCTTCAGAATCATCGGGCAGCAGTAATTCCAGTGACATTTCTTCAATGCTGAAGTGTTCCCGGGTCTGACTAAATAGAAGCTTTAATACCTCCAGGTGTTCGTGGGCCAGGACATCGCCCTGCTCGGGCAGTTTGTCTACCATATGGGCCAGCCATAACCACATCGCCATGGTCTCGTTGCCCATAAAT
>JBGMRM010000395.1:0-2778 GCA_048061415.1 Gammaproteobacteria bacterium
GACGATCATATGCGTACCTCGATTGAGCATATTTATGCGGCGGGAGACTGTAGCAATCAGCCGCAGTTTGTCTACGTCGCAGCCGCGGCGGGTACGCGTGCGGCGATCAACATGACCGGCGGCGAGGCCGCGCTGGATTTATCCAGCATGCCGGCGGTGGTCTTCACCGATCCGCAGGTCGCGACGGTCGGGCTTTCGGAAGAACAGGCGCGCGCCAGCGGTATCGAAACCGATAGCCGTACGCTTGAGCTGGAAAATATCCCCCGCGCACTGGCTAATTTTGATACCGATGGTTTCGTCAAACTGGTCATAGACGCGGGTTCCGGGCGTCTGATTGGCGCCCAGATACTGGCCTCGAACGCCGGTGAAATGATCCAGACCGCGGTCCTTGCCATCCATAACAGGATGACAGTCGATCAGCTCGCTAGCCAGTTATTCCCGTATCTGACGATGGTCGAAGGTTTGAAACTCTGCGCCCAGACATTCCGCAAAGATATCTCGCAGCTTTCGTGTTGCGCCGGATGAAAAACACATGCTGATCTACCAGAAAAATCGAAGCTAATATCTTTATGCCCGAATATTTCCTGTGGCGGTAATACCCATGAAAACTCAGCCCGGGCCCTTGTCGATATCATCGATGATCGGACAACCGTCTTCACTGCTGGCGCATAATTGAGTGAGTTGGGTTAGTTCGTTGCGCAAGGTGTTAAGATCCTGCAAATAGCTTTCGATCTCCACCAGTTTTCTTAGCGTCAGTTCCCGCACCTCTCGCCGGGCGTGTTGAGGCGCTTCGCGCAGTTGTAATAGATTACCAATTTCCGCCAGGCTAAAGTTCATCCTCTGCGCGCGCTGAATGAATTTAATGCGTGAAATATCCTTGTCGCGGTAGCTGCGAATGTGCGCCGCAGTACGGTGGATACCTGTCAACAGGCCTATCTTTTCGTAGTAACGCAGGGTATCGGCAGAGAGTCCAAGCCGTTTACTGATGTCCCCTATGCGATAGTCGTTCACGCCAGTTATTTCCCGGGCCGCCATTTTTGCACCTGCTGATTGGCGTAGTCTACCACGAATACACTACCATCATCAGCCGCTGCAACCGCGATGGCGGTGCGTGTTGGTCCGGTACTTTTAATGCCGAAGGTGTTGAGAAATTTTCCATCGGGTGAAAATTTTTGCACACGGTCGTTGTAAAAATCTGCGACGAAGACATTGCCCTCAGGACCGATCGATATGCCTGTGACCGTAGCAAACCAGCCGTTAAAGGGGCCAAAAATATTCATCGCAAATGGCCCACCCCATTTATACCGCAGGCTTCCATCGGGATTAAAGGCCAGTACCCTGTCATTGTAGCCATCGCCAACATACAGGGTGCCATCTTTGGCAAAGGCTAAATCAGTGGGGTAATTGAGTTTGCCATCCAGTATTCCAGCTTGCCGGGTCTGCCCCCATTGACGCACAAAAGTCCCATCGGCGCGCAATTGCTGTAAGCGCTGGTTATAGGTATCCGCGACAAACAGGTCACCGTTGCCGGCCACGGCTATCCCACCGGGAGAACTGAATTCGCCTTCACCGGAGCCCGCCCTGCCGATACTACGACGAAACTCGCCATCGAGCGCGTACACCTGTATCCGGTCGTTGAAAAATTCCGCCACGTACAATTCGCCACCCGCAACCCTCAGATTCATCGGACGGCGGAGTTGCCCAGGGGCTTTGCCTCTTTCTCCAAACAGGTATTTGAAGTTTCCATCCAGGTCGAATACCTGGATGCGGCTGTTGCGTGAATCACTGACGAATATTCGATCACTCCCCAGTGCAATACCGGTGGGCTCGTTGAACTGGCCCGGATTGCCGCCTTTTTCACCCCAGGTTTTGACCAGGATGTAGGCAGGTTCCTGGGTGGAGGGAACCCAGATTAAATAGGTCGTGGCGACGATAGCGAACACCACGAGAAAAACAACCTGAAGGACCTGTTTTAGTACTCTCATGGATATCTCTTCAGATGCAATATGTCATGCCACGGGGTCGCCAAATCAGAATTATGGGTCGTCGGCTGAGTACATGATCGGTGATGTATCGTCATCATCGACCTAGAGCGCTTTTTCGACCACGCCCTTCATGGTGAATCCTGCATCGTCAATGATCTGTTTCAGCACCTCTTCGCTGAAGGTTTTTCCCTTGGCAGTCTTGACTATGACAAGCCCCTTTTGCATATCGATATCCACAGATTCTACAATCTCGTTGTTAATAAAACTCTTTTCGATGCCGTAAGCGCAGAAGGGGCAGGCTAATCCGTCTACGCGGATATCATACTGGGTGCCCGCGGCGAAACCGAAACTACTCCAAAGCAGTAGAGTGGTAATGAATACGGTAGATATAATTTTCATGTTAATTACTCCTGTTTAATAGAACACTCTTAGAAATGCCATTCTAGCGAGGATTTGAAACGATAATCGGACTCTTCCGCCGTGCCGTTAAGATCGCTTGACAGGGGAAGCTGCACCCCGGCCTTGACCGCAAGGTTACGCGTGGTCCAGAAAATTCCAGGTGAAACAAACCACTCCGTCCCACCACTATTGACCTGGCTGACGCCCTGTAACTCTGCTTCGTTCGAAATTTCCCCGTTGAGTTCCAGCAACCACACGGTATCAGGCTCTTTATATACCGGTGGTGCCGGGCGCCAACCGCCCACGAAATCCACCAGCCATTTCTCACCTAACTGAAATCCAGCGTCATTTTTCCCGGGCCGTGAATACCTTAAACTGGCCCAGCGATACCACC
>JBGMRM010000396.1:0-2775 GCA_048061415.1 Gammaproteobacteria bacterium
CAGGCCCGCGTATCAAGACATTGTCGTACTAACAAACCCAAACATTGGCATATAGATTATCTGCGTGAGTTGGTAGACCCTGTTTTCGCATGGTACAGCTACGAACCTGTAAACCTCGAACATCGCTGGGCACAGGTCTTTTCCGAGATGACCTCCACATCATCAATAAAGGGTTTCGGTTGCAGTGATTGCAAGTGTTACGCTCATCTTTTTACTTCAGCCACAAAACCCGCTTTTGCCCGATTCTCAAGAGCTATCGGTGGCGGGGTTAAATCATGGTATTGTAAAACAGCCGATTAGAGGGAGCAGGGAACGTAAGACCGCTGTTTTTACTGCTTAAGAACTTTCAAGTGCTACCGCATGGGGTACGGTCAGGTAATTTACAAGTTATGATGTCTCTACACTTAATTAACGACTAGCGAAAATTAATGGAAATCAGGGCTACACTAAAAATACTTCATTTGTATATTGCTGCTTTTTTGGTCCCGTTTATTTTTTTAATGTCACTATCCGGTGGACTGGAAATTCTTGGAGTAAAAGGCAATACCGACAAAGAACTCATTCATACGGCGAGTAAAAATTCACTTAACTTTAACTCACCCACCATTCAACAGGATGTAGAAAACCTGTTAGAAAAAATTGGCGTTGATACCGATATCGATCATCTTAAAATAGCAAATAATACTATTTATACTCGCCCGACCTACACAACCTATTACGCTTTGAAACGCAAGGGAGGTAAATTAGACGTTTATAAATATACGCCGGATTTTATAAAAAAATTGATGGTTTTACACAAGGGCAATGGTCCAGCGTTTTATCAGTTTTTTCAAAAGCTGTTGGTAATAGGTTTGTTGATCGTTCTATCGATAGGGTTGTGGTTAGGGTTGGCGACCAAAAAAACGCGGAATAAAACTATTCTTACCTTTATTGCTGGAGCCGGGTTGTACTTGATTGCTCTGTTATGAAGAGGCAACGGAAACAGGTGGAGTCCTGCTGCCGGACCTAATCGTCATACTTCTTGCAAAGCATTCCCTGTTTTTTGCTGCATCATCTTTACCAGCGGCTGATAACCCTGCCTCGCAACCATACCCCCCACCTGTTCAAAGTGCTCCCCGGATCCCGCAACCCCGAACCCGTCAACAAGGCGATTCAGAAAAGCGAAGGTGGAAACGACACAGATCGTGTCCTCTATGGTTTGATCCGACCAACCGGCCGAGCGCATGGCGTCTGTATCGGGCTCATTGATGTTTCCGGGTTCCAGTGTGAGTTTGCGGGCGAACGTGAATACCGCGCGTAGTTTGTCATCCAGCGGTCCGGTCGAACCGTCTGCCAGGGAATGGACCAGCGCCTCGTCCGTTTCCAGGCTGGCAAGTACACAGGCGTGCGAACTCACACAGTAGTGGCAGCCGTTGAGGTGGGACGAATAGAGCGCGATCATTTCCTTTTGCGCTTTTGACAGCTCCGATTCTGTCGACATCACGTTTTCGAGTAGCTGGACGAATGGGAGATAACGCTCCGGATCGCGCAGGAATACATCGCCGACGCCCTGAAAATTCCTGGAATAGCTCAGGTAAGACATGTTTTTTCTCTCCGCTGGTTTCAATGTGGGCTAGCCTGAACTATGCTTATATGCAAGTAAATTAGCTAAATTTGAAAGTGTTTCTTGCATGAACGCACAGCCTCTGGAATGGAACGATTTACATCTTGTGCTGGCTGTCTGCCGTGAGGGCACCCTGTCGGGTGCTGCGCGCGTGCTTGGTGTGAACCACTCGACCGTATTCCGCCGTGTCGGTGCGATTGAAGAGAAGCTGGGGGTTCGGCTGTTTGAACGGCTGGCCACCGGTTATGTAATGACCGAGGCGGGTGAGGCCATGCTTGAGTCGGGCGAGCGCATGGAGAACGAGGTACTCGGTTTGTCGCGCCGGCTTGTTGGCCGCGATCTGCACCTGAGTGGTGTGGTGCGCGTGGCGGTGCCGGATGCTCTGCTAATGAAGGTGTTGATGCCACACTTGTGCGACTTTTCCCGGCGCTATCCGGAGATACAGCTTGAACTCGCTATTTCCAATAATTATTCAAACCTGACCCGGCGCGAGGCGGACATTGCGGTTCGGGTTACCAGTTCACCGCCGGAAACGGCCATGGGCCGCCGCCTGTGCAGCATGAGGACGACGGTTTACGCTTCGACCGGGTACCTCGCCGGGCAAACCGGTGGCGCTCTGGAAAACTACGCGTGGTTGATGCCGGATGAAGACCTGGCGCAATTGCCGGTCACCCGCTGGCTGGAGCGAAACCATCCGAAGGCAACCGTGAGGCTGCGCTGCAATACGCTGCTGGGTCTGCACGAAGCTGCGGTGCTGGGTCTCGGGGTTGCATCGCTGCCCTGTTTTCTCGCTGACCCGGATACCCGGCTGGAGCGTGTTTTACCGCCGCCGGATGAGCTGACTTCCGATTTGTGGTTGTTGACTCACCCGGACCTGCGGCGAACGGCGCGTGTTAAGGCGTTGATGAATTTCCTGGCGGAGGCGCTGGAGAAAGAGAAGGATTTAATTGAAGGGCGATTGATTCTGAACGATGAGTGCGAGAACGAATGACAGATTCTACCTCGAAGCATCCGTCACTGAACCCCTCTCAAGCTGCTGTGCCTGCGATCGCACAGGGCCTGCAGCAGTTTTTTGGAATAATGGAACATAACGAAAAGGGTGTTATCGAGCGAATCGACTCTGAGTTCCTGCATGATTTTCGCATTGCAGTTCGACGTACGCGCACTGTGTT
>JBGMRM010000397.1:0-2774 GCA_048061415.1 Gammaproteobacteria bacterium
GCCAGCGCGAGACCGGCATGGTGAGCAATCGCTCAAATTGCCTGAACTGATAGTCTTCGGCCACGCTCGTGGTGACCAGTAGCAGCGTTAAAAAAACCAGGCTATAGCGCAAAATATCGGCCAGCAGGGCCTGGGCGATGCGCTCGCTATTGATGATGGCCAGCTCGGTGATAAAACTGCTGAACAGCAGGGCCAATGCCACCAGGATGATAACCAGCACGAATAACCGCAGGTTTAGAATACCCAGCAATAAATAACGAAATAGTGATATAGTTTGCGCGCCCATTTGAGTACCTGTCCCGAAAATTTATAAATCTGCGCGAAGATCGCGTAGTATATTATTTTCACAAGGAAATTTCCGGGTCCGCACCTTGATCAAATTAAATGCGTTATTGCAATTCAAGCAACAGATACTGGCATCAATCCTGCTGGTATACCATGTTTTCATCTGGTCTACCTCTGATCTACAATTACAGTTAGCGCTCTCATTTATATTGTATGGCCTGTTCCTGCTATGGCAACCCCTGTGGGACAAAGACGCCCGGGTCAGGCGGCTTCCGGTCGCCGTAGGCATCGGTTTGTTTTTCCTGACCCTGACCTTTTTCTCTCCCAACGAAGCGCTGGTTTTCTTCGGCCTGATATTGTCGGGGTTATTCGGTAGTCGCCTTTTAAGCCAAACAGAATTCCGTTCCTTCGACCTGCTGGCACTGGTAATTATCACGCTGGAAATGGCCGTTGGGCTAATCCCCGATACCTTTGCGCAGATCGAGTTGCCGACCGAATTCGCTGAGTATATGCAAACCATCATACTCATTCCCATATTGTTTTTTTTCTTTGCACCCAACCCGAGCCAGAGCAAGCCGGGTCGTAGCCAGGTCGATCTGATGCACGGATTGCTCGCCTCGACGCTGATCTTCATCGTGCTGCTGGGCGGTATCGTCATCAACCTGCTGTATGGCGTCGATTATCTGGATGGTTTGCTACTCACGGTATTTATCGTTTCAACCCTGACTATCGGTATTAGCTGGTTCTGGAACCCAGGCGTTGGATATTCGGGGATCGGCGTACTGTGGAATCGATACGCGATGACCATCGGGGGGCCATTCGAAACCTGGATTAATACCTTGACGACGCTAATCGAAGAGCGTTTTTTAACCCCAAACGAATACCTCGAAGCTGCCTGCGACCACCTGGTAGAAAATGCCTGGTTGAATGGCCTCCAGTGGAACTTCGACAACTACCATTTTCTCTCCGGGGAAAAGGAGGGTATGCTATTGACACACACCGTGGCCAAAGGGACCAGCGTCGATTTGTATTTCAAGGCCAACCCCGGCACCGCACTGGAACATCACACGATCCTGCTGATCCGCATGGCATACCAGTTTTACCTGGCCAAGCTGAACCAGGAAAAAATACGCGCGCAGGAACACATCGCGACGATTCATCATACCGGTGCGAGGCTGACGCACGATATCCGCAATATCCTGCAATCGATCAAAACCTCGCTCGATATTCTGGATATGGATCAGGACCAGGATCGGGAAAAACACCATAGGCTGCTGCAAACCAACCTGTTGCAAATTAGTGCGCGGCTGGAAAATACCCTGGGCAAGCTGAGGGTACCGAAGCTGAATACGCAGATCGTTTTATACGATTGCGACCAGTGGATGAACAAACTCGAAGAGCAGTATAAAACGAATCCTAAAATCGTGTTTCACCAGGATATCGAGCATAATGTAGCCGTGCCAATCGACCTGTTCGATAGCGTGGTAGAAAATTTAATCAACAATGCGACCCGAAAATCCTCGGCCAAACGGATCGATATTCGGCTGTTATCCCACGCAAACATTACCATGTTATCGGTGTGCGACGACGGTTCGGTTGTCAAGGAGAGCATCGAAGAAAACCTGTTCAAGCAGCCGGTGTCTTCGGGCGCCGGAATGGGCATAGGCCTGTACCAGTCATCGATTATGGCACACGCATTCAACTTTGAACTCGAACTCAGTGAAAATGAACCCGGCAAGGTTTGTTTCGTGTTATTTCAGCACCAGGCGGATCTGACCGGTTGAATCAATAGGGTTGAGAATCAATGGGGTCAGACTCGATTGATTTTGTTTCCTGATTATTGATTCATTACCTGCTATGCCAAAACCAATCGAGTCTGACCCCATTGATTGGATTAGGGCAACTGCCCGGCTTCGATCATTTTGGAAAACAGTATATTTGGCGATACCCATTTAACGACATCGTCGAAGTCGTCGGCGAAACCGGTTAGTCTTTTAACAAACGTAGTTTCGCCGGCAGACACGTCTTTTAACAGATATGGAGCTCCCGCCGGCCCATTTGGTATAGCAGGGACAAAAGCAGTGGTTAAAGTGGCCCCCATATTGACCAGCTCGTCTCCTGCTGCTGCGGCCTCATTCCAGTTTTTGCCATTCGATACCAGCACGAAAGGCGCACCCGCATAAGGACCACCAATACCGGATGCATTGCCAAACACTTCAACGGCTGGTCCATTGCAGATGTCGTTTAGCGTCGCATCGGCCTGATCGCAGACGATAAACTGTCCATCCAAATCGAGATACGGGGGAGTTGTACTCAGAAGACCGATATTCCTCATTTCATTGGCAACGACAAAATCGGAAAAAGTGCTACCATCGAAGTCATTGTCTGTTACGTAATAGCGGTAAGGATTACCCCAGGGATCGAGCAGTAATGAATCGACGTTGAGCCGCCCGGTAATACCGAGGGCGTTGGCCGGTACGAAACCGCCA
>JBGMRM010000398.1:0-2764 GCA_048061415.1 Gammaproteobacteria bacterium
GTGGCAGGCATCGAATAACTCGGGAGCTACGCTGGATTTTAACGCGTTAGCAATCGTTTTGCGTCGCTGGCCGAACGCATTCTGGACGATACTCGAAAACAGGCTAAAGTCGCCGATTTCAGCTACTGGTTGTGGATGAGGCTGTAGGCGAATAATCGCCGAATCAACCCGGGGGGGTGGCGTAAAACATCCTGGAGCAACATCGAACAGATACTGGCATCGACAAAAATACTGCATCATCACCGACAACCGGCCGTAGTCCCGGCTGTTTTCCGCCGCACCAATTCGTATAGCGACTTCTTTTTGCACCATGAAGTGCATATCCTGAATTTTTCCGATAGATTTCATTAAATGAAACATCAATGGCGTAGAAATATTGTAGGGAAGGTTGCCGACAATTCGAATGCGGTTGTCCGCTGCCAGGTCTTCCAGGTCAAATTTCAAAATATCGGCGTTGATCACCTCGAGGTCGCCATGATTCTGTGATCCTTGCCTGAGTGACGTGACCAGGTCTCGATCGAGTTCCACGGCTGTGAGCCGCCCGCATCGCTGTAGCAACGGATAAGTCAGGGCTCCCTGACCCGGGCCAATTTCGACCAGATTATCCCCCTTTCGGGGGTCGATAGTGTCGACGATTTTGGCGATAATATTTTTATCATGTAAAAAATGCTGGCCAAAGCGTTTACGGGCCCTATGCATGGCCGGCATCGCAGCTGTACTGGTATATAGCCGATTCTATCGCTGCGAACAGGCTGTCTGGCCTGGCCCGATTGCTGCCAGCCAGATCAAGCGCGGTACCGTGATCCACCGAGGTGCGGATAATCGGTAAACCGAGCGTGGTATTGACCGCGCGGTGGAACCCCGCGTGCTTCAAAACCGGTAAACCCTGGTCGTGGTACATCGCCAGCACCACATCTGCATCAGCCAGCGCGGACGGTGTAAATAGCGTGTCCGCTGGATAGGGCCCGCTGATATTAAGCCCATGCCGGCGAAGGGATTCGATTGCAGGCTGTATGATTTCGATTTCTTCTCGACCGAGGTAGCCACCCTCACCGGCGTGCGGGTTGAGGCCACAAACCTTAATATGGGGTCGCGAGATATTGAAACGATGGCCCAGGTCATGGTCGAGAATTTCGGCAGTGCGAATGATCAGATCGGCATCGATCGCGTCGGGCACCAGGCGCAAGGGTAAATGCGTGGTCACCAGCGCCACCCTCAGATTACCGGCGGTCAACAGCATGACTGGTTTCTCTACGCCGCATATTTCGGCCAGGAACTCGGTGTGCCCGGTAAATGCCATACCAGCCTGATTAATGATTCCCTTTTGCACCGGGGCCGTGACCATCGCGTTAAATTCCCGTTTCAGGCAACCGTTACAGGCCCGTCTCAACATATCCAGCACGTAGCTAGCATTTTCGCTGTTGAGTGCCCCGGGCTTACAGGCGCTGCTCAGGGGAAGGTGCAGAATTTCCACCGCTTTGGCCGGTTGCGAGCCTCGATCGGCCTGGTATGAGTCAAATTCAAATCCGACCCCCAGTGACCGGGCGCGGCCTGCTATCAAGTCGCGATCACCGAGAACTACGAGTCGAGCGGCGAATTGATTTGTTTCAATGTGGGCAATAATATCAGGCCCGACCCCTGCCGGTTCTCCGGAGGTAATAGCTACTACAGGCCTGTGCATCAGGCATCTGGGGTTGGGAATATCACGTAAGCTTCATCCCTGAGGCGACGTTTCCAGATGTCAAAGGCTTCGATTCGTTTTTGCACTAAAAGCTGGGAGCGAATTTTATTAAATTTGCTCTCTTTGGTTTCATCGATAGTCTGGCGCCCGGTCACTTCCAGTATATGCCAGCCAAACTGAGAACGAAATGGCTCGCTTATCTCACCCGGTTCCAGCGTGTCGGCGACGGATTCGTATTCGGCCACTGTGGTTCCGGCCTCTATCCAGCCGATATCGCCTCCCTGAGATCCCGAGGTATAGTCGACTGAATATAACCGGGCAAGTTGGGCAAAATCCTCGCCAGCCAGAATTCGCTCACGTAAAGATTGCAGACGATCCCTCGCCTCGTCCTCAGAAATGAGTTCGTTAGGACGGATCAAAATATGTCTGGATCGGGTCTGTTTAGTTAATACCTGCTCCAGACTGCGGCGATCAACCAGTGATACGATATGAAAACCACTCGCGCTGCGTAACGGGCCTGCATACTCACCGGGTTTCATTTTTAATACGACCTCGGAGAATAGACTCGGAATTTCAGCTTTTTTGCGCCATCCCAGATCGCCGCCCTCCAGGGCAGTTGATCCGGCTGAAAATTCATTCGCCAATTGTCCGAACTGGGCACCCTGATCGAGGCGCTCCAGTAGTTGCTGCACGGTTTGCGAGGCGCTGCTGACCTGGCCGCTGGAGGCCCCATCCGGCAGGGGGATCAGGATATGTGCGATGCGGTATTCAAATTCCTCTGTATCGCTGCCGGATCGATATATAAATTCTTCAACCTCGGTATTGGTTATCTCGACTGTTCGGGCGGTAAACTGACGCTGCAATGTGCCAATCGCCATTTCTTTTCGAAAAGATTCACGGTAGCGGGCATAGTCCATACCCTGTCCGATCAGGGCCTGGCGAAATTCCGATAAGCTCATTTTGTTTTCGCGGGCAATATTTTGCATCGCCTGATTGAGTTGACCATCGGTAATTTTTAGTCCCCGGCTTTTGGCCTGCTGCAGCAATATCGAATCGTTAATCATGATTTCCAAAACCTGGCGA
>JBGMRM010000399.1:0-2763 GCA_048061415.1 Gammaproteobacteria bacterium
CCAGGACGTAGCGGACCCTGGATTTATTCAGCACCGCACACACTCTTTCCAGAAAGGTCATAAAGATAGTATATATCAATATATACCTAATGTGAGCAATGAGTACCCCTTGTTAATGGCGGAGAGAGAGGGATTCGAACCCTCGATACGTTGCCGTATACACACTTTCCAGGCGTGCTCCTTCAACCACTCGGACATCTCTCCAAATTTATCACTACTTACCTGCGTCAGCCCCGTATGATCCTGCAGGTCGCACTTTGGCGTGCTCGTTGTTCCGGGCATCCTGCCCTTATTAACAGGGATGTGATGTATGCAAGTAATGCAGGAGCAATTACTTGCCCACCCCTTCGGGGCCATCCTGCGGATGTCCTAATTTGCATTGTACATGGAGGTACCGGTGCCGCAAAACACATGGAAGTGTGAGAGCGGCTTCCAGACAACACGTCAACCGCGGACTCGCCACATCCTGTGACTCGGTGCTTTGCACCATCTCGCTTCGCTCGATGCCCAAATTTGATCCGGTCAAATTTGTCGGACATCTCTCCAAATTTATCACTACTTACCTGCGTCATTTCCGATCGATACTGCAGGTCGCACTTTGGCGTGGCAGTTTTTGGGTGCTTCGATTCGGCGCGAAGACTACAGGATACGGGTTTGGCTATCAATATTTAATCCGGCTCCACCGATTTAGATTCTCTATTAACTCGATTGAAAGGATTTGTGGGGAAAGCCGGCGTATTTTTGATAACATGGTTTCTTTTTTAGCTCGCTGCCAATGTTAACTGTTATTTCTCCCGCGAAGACGCTGGACTACGAAACCCCGGCCTTAACCGCCGAATTTACCCAACCGGCGCACTTGCACCAGTCACGCAAGCTGGCGCGGCGCCTGCGGGAATTCTCCAGCCCGGAATTGATGGGAGTGAGCCGTGATATTGCCGAATTGAACCACGAGCGATTCCGGCGCTGGAAGACGCCATTTAAACCTGATAACGCCAAACAGGCTCTGTTTGCATTCAAGGGTGACGTGTATATCGGACTCGATGCCGAAACGATGAGCCAGGAAAATATCGCGTTCGCGCAGGATCATTTACGCATGCTTTCGGGCCTGTACGGTGTTTTGCGGCCACTCGATCTGATGCAGCCTTATCGCCTTGAAATGGGGACCCGCCTCGACACCGATCAGGGCAATAACCTTTACCAGTTCTGGGATACTCGCATCACCCGGACGTTGAATTCCGAGATGAAGTCCATCGGTTCCGAGGTGATGGTCAACCTGGCCTCGATCGAGTATTTCAGGTCGGTCATTACGAAATCCATCAGGGGCAAAATTATCACACCGGTATTCAAGGACTACAAAAACGGAAACTACCAGATCATCGGTTTTTTCGCCAAGAAAGCCCGGGGGCTGATGGCTCGTTATATTATCGACAATGAAATCAGCCGGATTGACGATATTAAGCAATTCAGCGGCGAGGGTTACGCCTATGACCCGTCGATTTCGACCGATCGGGAGTGGATTTTTACGCGCAAGCAAAAATTGTCATAATCCTCACCCTGGCTTACAGGGCCGATGACCCGGATTCATTCGTCCTGATGCGCACCACATTTTCCAGATGGGTGACAAATATTTTGCCATCCCCGATTTTACCGGTTTTGGCCGCGTCGATAATCGTGTCGATGACCTGGTCGACGCGCTCGTCGTCTATCGCGATATCGAGTTTTACCTTGGGAATATAATCGACCACGTATTCGGCGCCACGGTATAGCTCGGTATGCCCTTTTTGGCGTCCGAATCCCTTCACCTCGTATACGGTCATACCGTTTATGCCGATATCCGACAGGGCGGTACGAACGTCGTCGAGTTTGAATGGTTTGATGATTGCGCTGACTATCTTCACCTGGCCTCCGTTGTTTAGCTGTTCCCGATCCTGAGAATGAACCGGGATTCAAACAGGTCGGAAAATTATGACATTTACTTCAGGTTAATGGAATGATGCTGGTTCATTACTTCAGGCGCTCGAATACCGCCATCGATTCGATGTGCGCGGTCTGCGGAAACATATCCATCGCGCCCAGGTGGCTGAGCTGGTAGCCGCTGTGGCAAATTATTTTACTGTCCCTGACCAGGCTCGAAGGCCGGCAGGAGACATACACGATAGTACGGGCGTTAAACCGGCTTATGACCTGGGCGATTTCCATCGCGCCCGATCGCGGTGGATCGAGCAGAATCTTGTCGAATTGCCGGCGCATCCACGGGTGGTCTGGATCGGGTTTGCTCAGGTCTGCGACGAAATATTCGCTATTGCCAAGCTGATGCGCCAGCGCATTTTCCTTTGCGCGCACAACCATCGCCGGGTCAACCTCTACGCCTGTGACCTGTGCGCACAGGCGCGCGATCGGCAGGGTGAAGTTTCCGAGCCCACAAAACAGGTCTAATACCCTGTCCTGCGATTGCAGATCGAGAAATCGCAGCGCCTGCGCGACCATTTGCTGGTTAATATCGGCATTGACCTGGGTAAAATCAGCCGCACCAAAGCGAATATTGATATCGCTATCGGCCACAGGGGAAAAATATAATTGTTGCTGTTCGGGATATAAATTAACGATGCTATCTGACCCACCGGGCTGTAGTTGAAGCCAGAGACCGGTATGCCTGGCGAATTGAACCAGGCGCTCGCGATCACCGCTGGACAGGGGCTCGAGGTGCCGAAACACCAGCACCACATGCTCGTCATCGGCCGCCACTTCGATCTGCGGTATCGA
>JBGMRM010000400.1:0-2763 GCA_048061415.1 Gammaproteobacteria bacterium
TTTTTATAGATGCCCACGAATTAAAAATGATCCAACGAAAAATTAACTATTTTTTATTACCTTTATTAGCCAGCCTGACGCTTACGGTCGCGGCCGATGAGCGGCTCGATATATTAAAAAATATTTCAGCCGCTGGCGCGCCTGTTTTGACCCTGAGAATGCTGGATCAGGCACAACCCAGCGTCGACGCTGACTTATATGGGTGGATATTGTGGGAGCAGGAAAGATACGCGATATTATCCAGATGGCAGCAATGGAATGAATTGCTGGTGCGCATAGAGAGTTTACCTGCGGATTTACCAGAACAGTTCAGCCAGCAGGCCACGACCTACAAGGCCAGGGCATACCTGGAAATTGGGCAAACCGACACGGCGCGAAGCATTTTGCGCGAACAGCTATGGCAGGCGGGCGCAGGGGCCGTTCCTGAATACCAGGTCTGGCGCCGCCAGATTATCATCAGTTACCTGAAGGATGGCAGAATTGACGATGCCCGCATCGCGATGTTGCGCTTTAACCAGGATTTTGATACCGACGACGAGTCCTGGTTACTGTTACGCGCCGGCGTGTTGATTCAGGCAGGCCGCTACGAACAGGCGATACAAATTTTACAGGGACTCGAAAGCTGGCAGGCGCGCTTAACCAGTTTGCTCGCACAATTACGGGCCCGGCAAATGAGCGCCAAAGAGTTGTGGTCACAGGTAGAAAGCCGGGCCGGTGAAGCTGAGCTGGATAATGACGAGTTAGCGACGCTATGGGCGCTGGGTTATTACGCCGCGCAGCAAATGTCGGCCGTAGACCGTGTTGTTGCGCTGGAAAGGCTATTTCAAATCGATGGCAGTTCACCTGTTGAACTGTTCCAGTTGCCGGCCGATCGCCTGTGGCAGGCCTACCTCGAATACGCCGAACTGGTCGGAAACCGGGCCGAGCTGCTAGTCGGCGACGATGCCAGGTGGCTCGATCTCGCTCAAAAAGCAAGCGCTGTTACACCGATCAAGGCCAGGTCCCTGCTCGCACTCATCATGGTCAATAGCGAAGATTTGACAATGGTTAATAAAGCTGCCGAGAGTTATCTGCAGACATTTGGCGATATCGATGCGACCGAGCGTAATTTACTCGGCCAGTTATTCAATGCCAGTGAAGTCTATGCGAAAGCAGATCGTATACCTGCGATTATTCGATACCAGCTGGTCGATCTGGCGTTGGTAAGGGCTGATATCGACGAAGCCACCCGCCTGATGTCGGGTTTGAATACCTACCCGGAAGGCACCAGCCGGTTTAGCTGGCAACTGCGCCAGGCCCGTGTGCTGATTCTGGGTGGTCGTTACGAAGAAGGCAACCAGATTTTACAAACCCTGGTTGCTGAGTACGAGCAACCAAATGCGGAAGACACCGATCGCATACTACAGGTTCTGTTTGATCTGCAAACGGTCGGGTTGCACCAGCAGGCGATAGCGCACTTCAATCAATTACTACGGGTGCCAATCGAACCCAAACAGCACCGGGAAATCCTGTTCTGGATCGCCGACTCTTATAAAGCCCTGGAAAAATATGACCAGGCGGCGCTGCTCTATTTACAGTCGGCGATGTTACCGGGTCCGCAGACGATGGATTCGTGGGCTCAATCGGCAAGGTTCAACGCTGCCGAAAGCCTGCAAAAATCCGGGCTGGTGGACGATGCGAGAAGAATTTATGCCGAATTGCTCAAAGTGACAAAAGAGCCAGCCAGGCGCGCGGTGCTGAATCATAAAATTCAGCAACTCTGGCTAAACCAGAATATTCAATAACCCTGAATACCCGGCCACCCGCGAAAACCAGATTATTAAAACTGGCAGGACGGTGTCGATGCCGACAGTTCTTTTTCCTCATCGGTCATATCGGCTTCGATATGTTCGAACAGCGGGGTACTCAGATAACGCTCACCGGTATCGGGCAACATGGCCAGTATATTCGTTCCCTGGTCTGAGGATTCGGCGATTTCCAAAGCTGCCGCGAGTGTAGCGCCACTACTGATGCCGACAAAAATACCTTCTTGCTGCGCCAGGTTTCGCGCGCATTCAAGCGCCCGTGGAGCGGCCACCGTGACAATCTTCTTATCATTGTCGGGTGTCATCGCATCGCTGGTCAATTTGGGAATAAAGTCGGGAGTCCAGCCCTGCATCGGGTGTGGGCTGAAGTTCGGATGACTTTCGGCCGGTGATCCATCTTCATTTCTTTTTTGTTCGACGCCGCTAGTCAATAAACTGGCCACCTCGGGCTCGCATACGATCACTTTGGTTTCGGGACTGGACTCTTTCAGGACTCGCGCGACACCCTTTAAGGTGCCACCGGTGCCATAACCAGTCACCCAGTAATCCAGTTTTTTACCTTCGAAGGCTGCCAGAATTTCCGGTGCAGTGGTATTGGAATGCATATTCGCATTGGATTCATTTTCAAATTGACGGGTTAAATACCAGCCATTTTTATCGGCCAGCTCTTTCGCTTTTTCTACCATGCCACTACCCTTTAAAGGTGCGGGTGTTAACACCACTTTGGCGCCGAGGAAACGCATCAGTTTGCGCCGCTCGACGCTAAAACTCTCGGCCATCGTGAGGACTAGCGGATAGCCTTTCTGCGCACAGACCATGGCCAGACCAATACCGGTGTTACCGCTGGTTGCTTCTACTACGGTCTGCCCGGGTTTCAGTTCACCGCTTTTTTCAGCATCTTCGATGATACCGAGCGCAAGGCGATCCTTGACCGAACCCATCGGGTTAAAAGCTTCAA
>JBGMRM010000401.1:0-2746 GCA_048061415.1 Gammaproteobacteria bacterium
GATACCATGATTCTGTCGCCACCACTGATCATGCAGAAAACTGATATCGATGTCTTTATCGAACGTGCCTGGAAAAGTCTCGACATGACACAACAGTCCCTGGCCTGAGTGATCACCGATGGCATTCAAACCGACCCAGGATCGTAGCGATACCAGCGATTACCCCCATTCCTATTACCTTGCGAGCAAGAATCGGGACCTGGGATTATCGCCTCTCGACGGATCCTGTCGCACCGACGTCTGCGTCATCGGTGGCGGTTATACCGGCCTGTCGAGCGCTTTGCATCTGGCAAAGCGAGGCTACCAGGTGGTTTTGCTCGAAGCCCGTAAGGCAGGCTGGGGTGCTTCGGGTCGCAATGGTGGGCAGCTCGGCAGCGGTCAGCGTAAAAATCAAATCGAACTGGAAAAGAAACTGGGTGCGGACGACGCCCAGGGTCTGTGGAATCTCGCCCAGGATGCAAAAGCCCTGGTCAAAGACCTGGTCAGGGAATACCAGATCGAGTGCGACCTGAAGCCTGGCGTGGCCCACCCCGACCATAAGCCCGCCTACGCTAGCGACACCAGAGCCTATGTGGAGCATCTGCAAAGGTATTACCAGTACGAGCAGATCGAATACCTCGAACGCGATGAAATGGCCGCGCTGGTTGGCAGCGATACCTATTACGGCGGCAGTATCGATTACGGGGCCGGCCACCTGCACCCACTTAACTACGCGCTGGGCCTGGCCGATGCGGCGATGCAAAATGGCGCAACACTCTATGAAAATACCGTCGTGGAAAGTTACCAGGAAGGCAGGCCCAATCGGATAAGCACCAATCGCGGCATCGTCGAAGCCGACGCCATAGTGCTCGCCTGCAATGGTTATCTGGGTCGGCTCGACAGGCGCCTGTCGGGCAAGATCATGCCGATCAATAATTTTATCATCGCTACCGAGCCCCTGAGTGAGGAGTGCGCACATGAAATCAACCCGAAAGATGTTGCGATTGCCGACTCGCGTTTCGTGGTCAACTATTACCGTTTGTCGGCTGACAGGCGATTACTCTTTGGCGGCGGTGAAAACTATCGTCAGAATTTCCCGCAGGATATTAAGTCTTTCGTGCGCAGGCCGATGCTGGAAATCTACCCGCAACTGGCCGATAACCCGATCGAATTCGCCTGGGGGGGTACCCTCGCGGTCACACTCAACCGCATGCCGCATTTTGGACGTTTGGGTAAGCACGATACTTATTTTGCACAGGGCTACTCGGGGCATGGCGTTGCGCTTTCGACCCTGGCCGGTAAACTCATCGCCGAAGCGCTCGCCGGCGAAGCCGAAAATTTTGACCTGTTTGGCAAGTTCCCCACCCGCTCATTCCCTGGTGGACACTGGCTACGCTGGCCAGGGATGGTGCTTGGCATGAGCTATTACGCCTTACGTGACCGTCTGTAAGCTAGCTCCCTGACGCTGAGAGAAATTCAAATGCTGCCTGCTGCGCGCATGGTTTATATAACAACCGGATTAATGCTTATGCTGGTCGTTTTCCCTGTCAGGTTTATCGTGTCCGCCGCGCATAAAAAACATCATGCCAACACAGCACACCACCAGCAGGATCAATAGCCAGTAGCTCGTAAGCCAGGTCATAAAAAAGCTCCTCTAATAGTTTTCAGATAACAGTGGCCCCGCTTCAGGCGCAAATGGCGACAGCGGTAACTCAGGTCCTCAAAATCCTCGTAACTCAATAGCCTTATCGACTCGCTCAATCGCGAGCTCATAGGCTGCGGTACGTAAATCGACCCGGCGTTCGCGCGCCAGACTGTGCACCAGTTCACAGGTACTGGAAAGCCGTTTTTCCAAACGGCTCAAGACCGTATCTCGATCCCAGGGAAACTGCTGAAGATTTTGCACCCATTCATAATAAGAAACCAGTACGCCACCCGCGTTGGCCAATAAATCCGGTACGATGACGATACCCCGCTCCTGCAGACGCTCGTCGGCAGCGTGAGTCACCGGCATATTGGCGGCCTCAACAATCAGCCTGGCCTGAATGGTTTCGACATTGTCACAGGTAATGGTGGCTTCCAGTGCAGCGGGTATCAGAATCTCACAGGGTAGATTGAGCAGTTCGGCATTGCTGACCTCGGCAGTACCGGGCAGGCCCGTCACCGAACCGGTCTCACGCTGGTGCGCCAGGGCTCGATCAATTGCGATACCATCCTCAGAAATAACACCGCCACTGACATCTGAGAGCGCGATAATTTTGTACCCCTTGCTCTCCATATTGATCGCCGTATGTGAACCTACGTTGCCAAATCCCTGAATCACTACCCGGCTTTGCTCGGGGATGAGTGACATGTCCACAGCCACCTCGTGGGCCAGGTGGGCAACACCGTAGCCGGTTGCCTCGAGCCGCCCGGCACAACCACCCAGTTCCACCGGTTTACCGGTAACGATGGCAGTCTGGAAGCCGTGGGTCTTGCTGTACTCATCCAGCATCCACGCCATTACCTGGGGGTTGGTGCCGATATCCGGCGCGGGGATGTCATCGTGTACGCCTATGATCGGCTCTATCTTCTGACATAAGCGTTTGGAAAGCTCCTCCAGTTCCGAGTCGTTCAACTGCTTCGGATCAACAGCGACGCCGCCTTTGGCGCCGCCGAAAGGGATATCCACCAGCGCCGTCTTCCAGGTCATCAACTGCGCCAGCGCCCGTATCTCGCCCATGTTGACATCGGGGTGAAAGCGAAGCCCGCCCTTGAACGGCCCGCG
>JBGMRM010000402.1:0-2741 GCA_048061415.1 Gammaproteobacteria bacterium
GCGCGCGCGGGGAAGGCATTGAGGCAAATTCACAGCGCTCCAGAGGAGTTTCAGTTTCGTTTTGAGCTTTTCGCGATGATTGACGACTACCTGGCCATTCTGGATAAAAGGAAAGCCGAGTTGCCCGCCGGGTACGCCGACGTGGTCCGGGCGGCGGTGCCGGTTCGCGAGGCTCTGGATCATAACCCGGCTAATCTGACGCCCTGCCACTGTGACCCCCTGTGTGAAAATTTCCTCGATAACGGCGTGCGCATGTGGATCGTCGACTGGGAATATTCCGGTATGAATGACCCGCTCTGGGATCTGGGCGACCTTTCGGTAGAAGCCGGGTTCACCGCCGCGCAGGATCTGGAAATGATGCGCGCCTACTTTAGCGGTGAACCCGATGCCGCCGCCATGGGGCGCATGGTAATCTATAAAGCCATGTGCGATTTGCTGTGGACGCTTTGGGGTTTGATCCAGCACAGCGATGGCAATTCGGCCGAGGATTTCTGGGCGTATTCGATCGGGCGTTTCGAACGCTGCAAGGCGCTGATGGCGGACCCAGCCTTTGAACAACATGTGAAAGCTGTCGATGTGCAGTAGACATTCATCACCCGGAATTATTCACGGAGGCGCAGGATGAAGCAATCGGGAGAAGTGACCCAGGAGACCCTGGATTCGGCGCAATATTCAAGTTCTTCTATTTTGCAATACGAAGCCGTATATGGAGAAAACTTCGTCAGCCCGGGCGGTAGCGATCTGGCGGCAGAACTGATCGGAACACTGGATCTCGCGCCTGATTCTCGGGTGCTCGATGTTGGCTGCGGTCTGGGTGGCAGCGCTTTCGTGATGGCGCGTCGATTCAGCCTGTATGTGGACGGAATCGACCTGTCGAAGAATATGCTGGCGATGGCGAATAAAAAGCTGGCGGCTCACGGTTTATCGGATCGCATTAGCCTGGAATGGGGAGACTGCCTGGAGCTGGATCGTGCCGGGTATTACGATGCGGTATACAGCCGCGACGTGTTTTTGCATATCCATGACAAAAAACGACTATTTTCCGTTTTGAATGCTTCGCTTCGCCCGGCCGGGCAGCTATTGTTTAGCGATTATTGCTGCGGCCAGAAACCCTGGAGTGAAGAATTTTCCGCCTACGTCGAAGACAGGGGGTATTGCCTGCACACCTTAGCCGATTATGCGAAGCTGATAGCCGAGGCAGGCTTCGAACAGGTGGAATACCAGGATTTAACCGGGCGATTCATCGATATCCTTCACTCCGATCTCGACAGGATAGCCGGGCTGGATACGGATGAATCGGTTAAGCAGCATTTACAGGAAAGCTGGCGGCAAAAACTGGCTCGAGCGCAGGCAGGCGACCATCGCTGGGGGTTATTTACTGCGATTAAAGGTGTAGGTGACCGGGATGGTAGATGATTCGTGCGACGATGATCGGGGTAATCGCAGGGCGCAATTACCCGATATAAAAACAGCGGTCGATTCGAATATCGAGGAACATCCTTACGCCCGGCTGCTACCCGATGTGGTCATAGATGCGGTGGAGTCGACCGGTCGGCACTCGGATGCCCGGATTCTTGCCCTGAACAGTTATGAAAACCGGGTTTATCAGGTTGGAATCGAACAGGATGATCCGGTGATTGCCAAATTTTACCGCCCCGGTCGCTGGACTCTGGATCAAATTTACGAGGAACACCGGTTTACGCAGCATCTTTATGACCTGGAGATACCGGTAGTGGCGCCATTGATCATTACGGGGAAACCACCGTCGCCGAGCATCGCCTGTTTTTCAGGGTTTTATTTTTCAATTTATCCGCGCCAGGGCGGCAGGGCGCCCGAACTCGACAACCTCGAACACCTTCATCAGCTGGGGCAGTTTATCGGTCGAATTCATGCGGCAGGCATGGGCTTTCCGTTCCAGCACCGCATTCACCTGCGGGTGCAGGCCTATGGCTACGATAGTGTGAGTTACTTGCTCGATCAGGATTTTATACCGCATTAACTACGCGCAGCTTACGAAGCCATCAGTGCCGAGGTTTTGCACGCAATCGAACAAAATAACCCGGAATCGACCGAGTTTGACCAAATTAGCCTGCACGGGGACTGCCACCCAGGGAATGTTCTGTGGCGCGACGAGCGTCCGCACTTTGTCGATTTCGACGATGCGATGACCGGGCCTGCGATTCAGGATCTGTGGATGTTACTGTCGGGCGACAGGAGCAGTCGCCAGCGGCAGTTGAGCGAAATTGTCGAAGGCTACGAACTTTTCCGTGAATTCGACCTTCGCGAACTGCGCCTGATTGAGCCGTTACGCGCTATGCGCGTGTTAAATTACAGCGCCTGGCTGGCGCGGCGATGGGGCGATCCGGCATTTCCGGTCAGTTTTCCCTGGTTTAATACGCCACGCTACTGGTCAGAGCATATCCTCGAACTCAAGGAATTGCTTTCGGGCCTGCATGAAGCACCACTGACGATGCCCGACACCTGATTTACGACGCTATATACTGGCGCAAAGCCTCGGATTCGGCCTGTACTTCGGATATCCGGCACTTGACCAGATCGCCAATACTAATGACCCCCACCAGCTCTTCACCCTCGAATACCGGCAAATGCCTGATGCGGCGGTCGGTCATCATCGCCATGGCCTGCAACACCGTGTCCTGTTTGGTGCATTTAATCAGATTGGTGGTCATCAATTCTGAAATCCGCACGTCGTGCAAATCGGCCCCATGCGGACCCATGCC
>JBGMRM010000403.1:0-2740 GCA_048061415.1 Gammaproteobacteria bacterium
AGATAAAACCAGGAGCAATTTATGGCACTACGCCTGGGAATAGACACCGGCGGTACCTTCACCGATGCGGTGCTGGTGGATGATGACAAAAAAATCGTCGCGTCCCAGAAAAGCCTGACCACGCGTTTCGATTTGACCGAGGGCATCGGCGAAGCGATCGCGGGCCTGCCAGCCGGGTTGCTCGACCAGGTGACCATGGTATCGCTCTCGACCACGCTGACCACCAACTCCGTGGTAGAAGACCTCGGCGCCCCCGTGTGCGTGTTATTGCCGGGTTACAGCGAATCGCAGGTGAAGCAAAGCGGGTTGCTCGATATATTGCCGGCGCAACTGGTGATACGGCTCGAAGGAGGGTTTGACGCAGTCGGCAAGGAGCATCAGGCGCTCGACGAGGAGGGCGCACGTGCGGCTATCCTGAAACTTCAGGACCAGGTATCGGCCTTCGCTATTTCGAGCATGTTCGGTACGCGCAATACCAGTCATGAAAATAGATTAAAAGCACTGGTGACTGATTTGACCGGCATGCCGGTGATCTGTGGCTACGAGCTGGCCTCCAGCCTCGGTGCGCCGAGACGCGCATTGACCACCGCACTCAATGCACGCATGGTGCCACCAGTCAAGGAGTTGATCGCGTCGGTGATGAAAATTCTCGAACGCCATGACATCGAAGCACCGTTGATGATCGTAAAGGGCGATGGTTCGCTAGCCAGCGTGGACAATGCCATCGAAAAACCGATCGGCACGGTATTGTCCGGTCCGGCTGCGAGCGTGATCGGCGCCTGCGCATTGAGCGGGCTAAAAAATGCCATTGTGGCGGATATGGGTGGCACCACCACCGACATAGCGATTGTCAGCGATGGTCAACCCGAACTCTGCGTCGATGGGGCCAGAATCGGCGACTGGCAACCGATGGTCGAAGCGGTGCGTGTCAATTCAGTCGGCCTTGGGGGTGACAGCGAAGTTCGATTCGGTGGGCACAAAGGGTTGTCGATCGGTCCGCGCCGGGTGGTGCCGACCAGCCTGCTCGCGCACCAGCATCCGGAAATTATTCCAAAACTCAAGGCCCAGTTAAATGGCATGGTGAGCGCGCGTAGCAACCGCTTTGTGCTGCGCCTGGAAAATAACCAGGCCTTGCTCAACCAGCTCAGCCGCGTCGAGCGGGAAGCCTGGGATGCGCTGTCCGATAATCCCATAGAACTCGATTCGATCGTGCTCGAAAACCGCGAATACGCGCGCGCCCTGGCGCGCCTCAAACGACTCGGCCTCGCCATCTACAGCGGCTTCACCCCATCCGATGCGGTGCATGTGCTCGGTATTAATTCCCACTGGAATTCTGAGGCAGCCGAATTATCGGCGCGCCTGTGGATGCGCCAGATGCGCTACCTCTATGGCTTTGGTAGTTGGGAGGCAGACGATGTCGAGCAGGCCTGTAGCCAGGTTTACGCGCTGGTTAAATCCACTATTAGTGGACTATTGATCGAAGTCGGGCTGAATGAAACTGATCTCGCCAGTAACACACGAACCAGCGGGGTCACCGAGGTACTCACCCGGATGATACTGGATACCGGTCAGAGATATCGGTCGAACCCGCTGTTCAAGCTCGATTTTGCCAGCGACTACCCGATAGTCGCGGTCGGCGCTCCGGCGGCCAGCTATTACCGCGATGTTGCCGATGCAATGCACATCGGCCTGCATTTGCCGGAGCATGCCGAGGTAGCGAATGCCTATGGCGCGGTCATGGGCAGCGTGGTACAGCGTGTCCAGGTCACCGTAACGCAACCCCAATTCGGTACTTTTTGCCTGTTCAGGAATGACGAACCGCAAACTTTCGCGACCCTCGAAGACGCAAAAAAATGTGCCGAGGATATAGTTATCGATGAAGCTCGGCAAAAGGCGATCGTTGCGGGCGCGAAAAACCCGAAGGTTTCGCTGCGTTACGAAGATACGCATGTAAAGGATGAAGTCGACGGTGAACTATTCCTCGAATCGGTCGTTATCGCCACCGCGATCGGTCCCGCCTGCGACTGGCGAAGCGATAGCCTGTGACAAAACCCGTTACCCTGGAACAGCTACTCCAGCCCTTTGGCTTGCATCTCCGGGGGGTCCTGGAGCTGAGGCCGGAAGAGATAGCGGCTTACCAGCTCAACCCTGGAAAAGATCAGAAACCCCAAAAATTCACAGCGCTGGCACTGGTCGGAAATATCGGTTCGTCGATCTGGCCAGAGTTCAGCCATTCGCCCGAATATCGTGATGCGCAACCCGACCCGCTCGATCGCTGGAGCAAACGTATCGCGCTATCGGTCGCCAGAGAAATCGACTCGATAGCCATTTTTCCATTCGAAGGACCGCCTTATTATCCGTTTCAACAATGGGCTGCGCGCGCTGAGGCGCTGCACCAGTCACCACTGGGGTTGATGATTCACCCCGAGTATGGTCTCTGGCATGCCTGGCGATTTGGATTGCTGATGCCACACGCAACCCGTTCAGGGTCGCCAGAGCTGCCGCTCGAATCCCCCTGCCAGAACTGCCAGGCGCAGCCGTGCCTGCATAGCTGTCCGGTCGAAGCGTTTGGTGCGGATGGGTACGATGTGGATAAATGCGTGTCTTATCTAAAGCAAACCCCGGAAGCCCCCTGCCACCAGCAAGGATGCCAGGCGCGTAACGCCTGCCCCGTGGGGGGAGGCTATCGCTATGAGCCCGCCCAGCATACTTTTCATTTGCGGGCATTTCTCGGGGCGAG
>JBGMRM010000404.1:0-2740 GCA_048061415.1 Gammaproteobacteria bacterium
ATTAAAAAGTAGTAAAATTAATAGTACGACTTGCTTGTATGTGTTTTTCGTGACATTAGGTAAGTTTCCTGAAATGCAAGGCCAGTTTAAATTTTTATATAATAAAATAACTCATAAACGCAGTGAAATTATTGAGTATAAGAGTTAAGGGAATATCGACATCTGATTCGGTCGCCATACGGGTATGGCCGATCGCATGGGTACCCTGAAAGCCTTTGAGGCCATACTGCTCTGAAACCATGGTTGCATCGCCCAGATCCTTGATTAACTCCAGCGCGGTGCCGACCGATAAAATCTCTACGCTATCGATGTCTTCGATGTAATCGATCAAACGCTTGAGGTCGCCGTCAAATTTGAAATGGTAGCGAAACGCGTATTCGGTCGCCTCTTCCTTGTCAGTGATTTTTGCACCCATTTCCTGCAAACGGGCTTCCACGGCTTCTCTGCGCTCGACGACCTGACGATGAATATCAAAGCCAGTCCTCATTTCTTCCTGCTCGGCGACCTTAAAGCGCAAAATTTGTACGCCTTTTTGGGCTTTACCATAGAGTGCAAATCCGGTCGAGTCCGGTCCGCGATGCTTCAAAGCCTGGAGCATTTCGGTCATCTCGGTACCGATATCGCTGCTTACACCACCCTTCCAGATCAGTCCAGCAATACCACACATAAAATTATCCTCTTAAGATTAAAGTTGTGTCTGTTATCACCCCGTGCCGGAGACCCGCCACCGGGCGATTGCCAATCAGTTTATGGTAGACAGTCGAGATAGGTTTCAACGTCCCAGTCGGTAACCGTGGCGTTGTATCTCTCCCATTCATCGCGTTTGTAATGCTCGTATACCCTGTACATTTCACCCGGCATTGCCGACTTGATGACTTCGTCGTTACGCAACTCTTCGAGTGCGTCGCCCAGCGACATCGGTAATTTCTTGACGGCTTTACCCGCATCGATCGCCTCGTAAATGTTACGCTCTTCAGCTTCACCCGGGTCGAGTTTGTTATCGATACCATCGTCGAAAGCTTTCAGCAGCGCGGCACCCATCAGGTATGGATTCACCATCGAGTCGACCGAGCGATATTCGAAACGGCCCGGCGCCGATACCCGCAATGCACAGGTACGGTTCTGGTAACCCCAGTCGGCAAAGATTGGCGCCCAGAACCCGGTATCCCAAAGGCGACGGTAAGAGTTAACCGTCGATGAGCCGATCGAAGTCAGGGCTCCGAGGTGCCTGATAACACCACCGATACAATGCAGGCCAATTGGACCTGGCGCGCGCTCATCGATCGAAGGATCGGGCATAAACGTGTTTTCGCCACCGACGCGGTAGGTGAAGGAACCTTCCATACCTGCCAAAGTCTCGTGGCCGAGCATGTTTACCTGGTCTTCACCGCCACGCCAAAGCGACATATTGTGGTGGCAGCCGGAAGCCGATACACCCATGAACGGCTTGGACATGAAACAGGCAATTAAATTATCTTCGCGCGCGACCTGCGCACAAATCTGGCGATAGGTCGTCAATCGATCTGCGTTACGCAGTACATCGTCGAATTGGGTGTTCAGCTCCAACTGCCCTGGAGCATCTTCGTGGTCGCCCTGGATAATATCGAGGCCCATTTGCACGGAATACTCGATGACTTTCATGAATGAGGGGCGCAATTCTTCAAATTGGTCGATGTGGTAACAGTTTGGTTTGGTGACACCACCAGACATCTTGCCGTCCTCACCACGCTTCAGCCACATCATTTCAGGCTCAGTACCACAACGCAATTCCAGACCATGTTTGTCCTGGAATTCATTATGGATTCGACGCAAGTTACCGCGGCAATCTGAAGACAAAGCGCCACCCGGGTTCTCTCTTTCTTCGCGATTGCGAAACAGCGTACAAAATACGCGTCCGATGCGCTTGTCCCAGGGCAACTGGCAAAAAGTTTCCGGTTCAGGAATACCGATCAGTTCCCATGACTCTGGACCGTAGCCAATGTAATTACCATGACGGTCTACAAACAGGTTGGCAGTTGAACCGTATACCAACTGGAAGCCTTTTTCGGCCAGGCGCACCCAGTGCGCTGCGGGAATTCCTTTGCCCATAATTCGGCCGGTAACCGAAACAAACTGGTAGTAAATATAATCCACACCGGTTTCCTTAATTTTTTCGCTAACCTGCTTAACCAGTTCGGCGCGACCGGGTGCTTCAACATGTGCTTGTAGATCAGTCATTTGTATCCTCCAGTCAGGTTTTAGGACTTTTCATTTTTCACTCTTCAGTTTTACTCAAGCGCTTTAACAGCGGGCTTGTAATCTCTATACCCGGTTATCTCCTGGAAAAAGGACTAGCCGTTACCGGGTGTAACCTGCCCTGCTCGGTCCGTATATGCCAGCGCCGACGATTAGCTTTTTTATTTGCGTTGGTAGTACCATCAGTTCCCTCAAATCATCTGCACGCGACCGCTATTGCTGAGTTCTTCTACCACCTGGTTTGGACAGCGTGAACCCGTCACATTGCCGTTCCGCCCCGAATAATCGAACCAGAGAAGCGGCAATGGTATACCTATCCATTGATCCATTACAAGACCCAAATCCTGTTTTTTTGGACAATTCGCACTGAATCACTATATTACATTGAACCAATTATTATTTTCCAGCCTCTGTCAGGATTTTGGTAAAGCCACCACCGCAGGTTTGATCCCATTTTCCAAAAAATCAATTATTATCTTGTTTATCAACAATTTATATAAATTTA
>JBGMRM010000405.1:0-2737 GCA_048061415.1 Gammaproteobacteria bacterium
GGCATTCGCCAGTGCCGGCATGAGTTCGATCACTGAAGAAGAGGCACGCGAGCTTTGGGGTCTGGTGATTTGCCTGTGCTGGAGTGTCGTATTGTATGTACATTCTGGTGACCGCATGAGTAAGGAAAATGCAGGACAGGACATATAGACTGGAACAGGGGTTCGAGCTTGCCCTCCACTATCCCGTTATCTTTACCCGCAATGTCTTCTCGGCGGATAACGCGACGCTAAAGGATTTTTTGCAGTCGACCGGTGACCAGCGACATCGTGTCCTGGTAGTAATCGATTCCGGCGTGCTTGATGCCCACCCTGACCTGCCTCGGGATATCACCTCCTACGCCGGGCATTATCCGGATGTAATGGAGCTAATCGATCAGCCCTTTATTATCCGCGGTGGCGAGATCTGCAAGAGCGATCTATATGAGGTCGACAAAATCTGGTCCCTGGTCGAACGCCACCGGATTTGCCGGCACTCCTTTGTGATCGTCATTGGTGGTGGCTCCGTTCTCGATTGTGTAGGCTACGCCGTGGCGACCGCGCACCGGGGACTGCGCCTGATCCGTATGCCGACGACAGTGCTGTCGCAGAATGACGGTGGTGTTGGCGTCAAGAACGGTATCAATTACCGGGGCAGAAAGAATTTCATCGGCACATTCTTCGCACCCTCGGCTGTATTCAATGACAGCGAATTCCTGAGCACGCTTGATCCGCGTGACCTGCGCAGCGGCATTGCCGAGGCGATCAAGGTTGCCTTGATTCGCGATGCCATTTTCTTCGAATACCTTGAATCTCATGCTGGTGAACTGGCGGAGTTCGACGATGACGTTATGCGAGAAATGATTGTGCATTGCGCCAGACTGCACCTGGAACATATCCGGGAAGGCGGTGATCCGTACGAGAATGGTTCGGCCAGACCGTTGGATTTCGGACACTGGTCAGCGCACAAGCTCGAAGAACTGTCCAACCATGCATTACGTCATGGCGAGGCAGTCGCCATCGGTATTGCGGTCGATGCCGTCTATTCCTTTCATGCCGGTTTGTTAGCGGAAGCGGAAATGGAACGTGTCGTCACCCTGCTGCAAAGGGTCGGGTTTGACCTGCATGATACCGCGCTTGGTCTGCTAGACGTGAAGTCTTCGTTGGCGGACTTTCAAGAGCACCTGGGGGGTGAGCTTACTGTTACCTTGCTGTCAGCAATCGGGTACCACATCGATGTGCACGAGATTGACGAGTCCCTGATGCAGCGATCCGTGCAGCGATTCATGCGCTGAAACTGCTTTCTAATATCAACCCACACGTTCTATGAATCATTTCCATGATCGCCGTAAGCGCTCGGCTCATACTTATTGATAAAATACAAAGGGCGGTTTTTGGTTTCCGCGTAAGTTCGCCCCAGGTACTCCCCTATGATCCCGATAGCAATCAGTTGTATACCACCCAGAAACAGGACTGCTACCATTAGCGATGGATAACCTGCGACTGATTCTCCGAACATTAATGTTTTAAAGATCGTCCACGCACCATATACGAAGGCGACGAACGCTGTGAGCAAGCCCATGTACATGGCCAATCTTAAGGGCACGTCGGTAAAAGATGTAATTCCTTCTATAGCAAAATTCCATAGTTTCCAATAATTCCATTTGGAGTTTCCTGCATACCTGGGATCACGGCTATATGGCACTGACTTCTGCCGATAACCGATCCACGCGAATAACCCTTTCATAAACCGATGGCACTCCCCCATTCGATTCAACGAATCTACGGCACGGCGACTCATGAGGCGAAAATCGCCAGTGTCTTGTGGGATCGGGACGCGACTGACACTCTGCATG
Organism: Gammaproteobacteria bacterium; assembly: GCA_048061415.1. GTDB lineage: Bacteria > Pseudomonadota > Gammaproteobacteria. The sequence continues at coordinate 1,833 of JBGMRM010000405.1, forward strand.
AAACGGTAAAAAGCATTGGCCGTAACCTTTTTGAGGAAAGTCTCGCCTTTTCGTGCTGTGCGCTTGGCGAAAATTACATCGTAGCCCTCTTGCCAGTACCTGTAAAATTCACAGATGAGCTCCGGTGGATCCTGAAGGTCTGCATCAATAACCACTACTGCATCGCCGTTCGCATGGTCTAGCCCCGCAGTCATCGCAACCTCTTTGCCAAAGTTCCGGCTTAGATCAACAATGGCAACCTCCGGGTTGTTTTCTTTCAACCTGTCTAGAATCGTCAGGGTTGAGTCAGTACTGCCGTCATTAACAAAAATAATCTCTTTATCGCATTGCAAACTTTCCATTGCCTTGACAAGTCTCTGAAAAAATACTTCCAGTACATCTTCTTCATTATAAGCTGGTACCACTACTGATAGCAGCATAGCAAGCTCTCCTGATTTTTAATTCGCGTCATGTTTGTATTCGGAAAGTCCACCAGCGGTTGGCGGCAAAGGTCCACAGTAAAACCAAAGCGGTAGCTACCAGCTGTGCAAAGAGATATAGCATGCCCAGGAGATCCACACAAAAATACATAACCAAGCCATTGAATAACATGCCGACGATGGCGACTGTGAAAAACTTGCTCATAGCCTCGGCGTGGCCCTTGTCACTGGCGAATGTATAGTGATAATTAAGTTGGTAATTGGTGATAGCTCCGACCACAAAGCCAGCCGAAGAAGCCGCTACAGCGTTTAAAGCCATGGTCTGGACCATGAGTATTAGTACCCCGTAATGCGCAAGTGTACCAACTGCGCCCACACCAGCGAATCTTATAAATTGGTTGAGGATCGGACTCAAATTGCTACCGTATGGTCATTCCAGTCACACTCTGGTTTGACGTAACTTCTGACCCCGGAGTTCTCGTATTA
>JBGMRM010000406.1:0-2729 GCA_048061415.1 Gammaproteobacteria bacterium
AACGCCCGGAATTACCCGAAACCGTTGTGGTAATCGGTGGCGGCGATGTCGCCATGGACGCGTGCCGAGCGGCGTTACGGCTGCCCGGGTGTAAAAACGTCAAGGTGATTTATCGGCGCGGCCCCGACGAAATTCCGGCGCGCAAGGTCGAGCTGGATGGCGCCGTCGAGGAAGGCATCGAATTTATCTACCATACCCAGCAGGTTGCAGTGGAGACCGGTGAAAATGGCCTGGGACTGCGTTGCGTGAAAACCGAGCCTGGCGAGCCCGACGAAGACGGCCGTCGCCGCCCGGTCGTAGTTGCCGGCAGCGAACACACGATCGATTGCGGCATGGTGATTGCGGCGGTCGGCCAGCAAAGCGAGTGCGACGACATCGCGCAACACAACTTGATGGCCGGTGACCGGGTGCGCACCGACTGGGACAGCATGCGCACCGACGACCCCAAAATTTTCGCCGCGGGAGACGGTGCCTTCGGCGGCTCGACCCTGGTTATGGCGATGCACCATGGTCAGCGCGCCGCCTACTACATCAAGGCATTTCTGGAGGGCCATGAGAACCCGTTGGCCTATCGCACGCCTTACCGAACCCGCCAGGTTCCGGTGGCGCAGGACATCAAGTGGGAAAAGTTTCCTCCCCAGCATCCGCAGTTCTTCGGGGTGGGTAAAAAGCCGATAGAATTCCCGGAAATCGAGTCTACTTACGATTGGGAAACCGCGCGCGCGGAAGCATCGCGTTGCTATCGATGCGATGCCGAAACCGGTTCAGCCGACTATTCGGTGCAGCATCGAGAAGATATTTTTTCCATGGCCCGCACCGTTCCGCTCGACCATGCCAAACTCCGAGCCATGCTGAAAAAGCGGCTACGAGTGCGTCAAAACCCGTTCCCGGAAGGACGCGCCGCAACCCTCGACGACCTGGTTTTTCTGCCTGCCAACCTGTCGCGGCTGGTCATAGATCCCTACCGCGAGGCCTGTAAAGTGGCCAGCGTCCTGGCCGGCAAGCTGTCGTTATCACATCCATTCATGGTGACCGGTTTCGATACAGCGCCCAATGAAGTTCGCGCCTCGGTGGCCGCAGGCGCACACGAGGCGGGTGCCTGTTACCTCGGGCGGGAGCGGCCGGGGGATAAGGTAGCATGGATTCAATTCATAGCCGCAAATGCCGGCACCCAGCCCGAAAGCGACGCTGCCGGTGTGGTTTACATGATGGCGGGTAGCGAACCTGTTGCGGTTAGCCGCGCGCACGACGACCAGGCGGTCGGCCTGGGTGTCTCTTCAATCGCTAATCTGAAATGCGCCATCGACCAGGCACTCGATGAGCATCTGGATTTCCTGTTGCTCGATGGCAGCGGCGATGTGGGCGGTGTGTGGGCTGAGCTAAAGGGCGCCCCCAGGCTCGAAATTTTGCGTGAAACAATCACCATGCTACGCAGCCTGCGGCGTGAAGAGGCGTTCGAGCTGATTTATTTCGGCGGTGTGCGGTCCGGAACAGATGCGGCCAAGCTCATCGGGCTGGGTGCGAATGCCGTGGTGCTGGGTGCGGCGGTCGGGCTTGCAGTCGGCGGTGTGATGACCGACGGTGGTTTGCAGTTCGGGGCGGACTACACCGACGAAGATCGAACCACGGCAACCGTCAACATCATCAAGGCCAGTGTCGGTGAAGCGTCGATGATGGCGCGCTGCATCGGTAAAACTAATCTGCACAATGTCGAGCCGGAAGATTTACGCGCGGTGACCATTGCCACGGCCGCGGCGAGCGGGATACCGTTGGTGGGTAAGCAGGGATAAACAACCAGTCTGCCAGCGTTTAATCCCTCAGTGCAAGATGCGGGCTAGTCGAATATAGTAGACGAGTAAATTTTATGAATAACCAGAAGCTGGAGGAAATATAAATGGCGAAAGACCTCGAGAAAATCGCGAAACAACGGGGGATCAAATATTTTCTGGTGAGCTGGGTCGATTTATTCGGCGTGCTGCGCGCCAAATTGGTGCCGACACGGGCCATCAAGGGTATGCAAAAAGACGGCGCCGGTTTTGCCGGTTTTGCCGCATGGCTCGATATGACTCCCGCCCACCCCGATCTATTTGGTGTGCCCGACCCGGATAGCCTGATCCAGCTACCCTGGAAACCGGAAATAGGCTGGGTCGCTTCCGATTTGTGGATGGACGGCAAGGAAGTCGAAGCCTCGCCGCGCGTGGCGTTGAAGCGTCAACTGGCGAAAGCGATGAAAAAGGGTTACCGCCTGAAAACCGGTGTCGAGTGCGAATACCACCTGATCACGCCCGATGGAACGCAACTGGCCGATTCGGCCGATACGCAGTCCAAACCCTGCTACGACCAGCAGGCCCTGATGCGCCAGTACCCGGTAGTGGGCCAGATTTGCGACGCGATGATCGAACTGGGCTGGAACCCCTATCAGAACGACCATGAAGATGCCAATGGCCAGTTTGAAATGAACTGGGATTACGATGACGCGCTGAAAACCGCGGACAAGCATGTATTTTTCAAGTTCATGGTCAAGACCATCGCCGAAAACAATGGCATGCGCGCAACCTTCATGCCTAAACCCTTCAGCCATCTCACCGGTAATGGCTGTCACGCGCACGTGTCGATCTGGGACAAAACCGGCAAGAAAAACCTGTTTGCCACAACCAGAAAGGACAAGCGTGGTCTCGGCCTGTCGCCGCTTGCCTACCAGTTCCTCGGAGGCATCATGCATAGTGCGC
>JBGMRM010000407.1:0-2721 GCA_048061415.1 Gammaproteobacteria bacterium
CCGCCGCCGAAGGCGGCGCCGATGGTTGTCCTGCGGCCCCACTTGTGAGCCAGGTTGTGCAGCGAAGCTGGCATACCCAGCTTGATGGGATTGTCAGGAAAGACATATTCAGCAACCATGACCAGTCCGAGCATGACGGCAATGAAACCGGCCAGGCGGATAAATATATGGGTGTTACCAAGCACCCTGAGACCCGTAACCTCGACAAAACCCATACCGAGAAAGAAGTAAAGCAGGAAAATACCCAGGATATAGGCACCGGCAACGGTCCAGACATGGAGCCGGGCTCGACGTCTCTCACGATAATCACTGGTTTGTTCGACAATCGCCATGAGCGCACCGATAAACAGTAGCAACGCGGTAATCGCACAGGGGTTCAGGCCATCGGCAAAGCCTGCAACGACAGCCAGGCTAAATGCCGCAGAAGGATAGGCCTCCAGCCACGCGGCTGTAGGCGCTTGTATGGAATTGGTAAACGCCAGGTAGATACCCGTTATCAGCAGAGCGAGACTGGCTGTGATGAAAAATCCTGATCGTAGCTTGTGCATAAGCACCTGTTAGCTAACGATCAACTCGCCACGCATAAAGGGGTTTTCCTTACCGCCACAACAAATTTCGCAATAAAAGACGTAATTGCCCGGCCGGGTGGGGGTAAAAGTAAAGGTACGGGTTTTTTTGGGACCAACCTGTTCATCGACGCCAAAGGCGGGAACCGTGAAACCATGCCAGCCACCCCCATCGGTGTGAAACCTGTTGTCCATGTTGATCATGGTTATGCTAATGGGCTGGCCGCTTTTTGCACGTATCAGGGCGGGCTTCCAGCCGGACATGCTGATTTGCAAGGTTGCGCCTGCTTTTGCACTGCCGACGTACGGAGCCAGGAACAGGGTAATTGCCAGCCCCAGCACGACCAGTCCGGCCAGACTCAGTAATACTGCTGATTTTCTTGAAGTGGCTTTGGGGGCCTGTTTTCTTTTCATTGATTCATCTCCAGCTTAAAATGCGAATTCACCAGGATGTATGACCGCGAGACAGGCGGACATTTCCGAGCTTGCCATCTTACCTGAGCCCGGAATGGCTAATATTGACTTAAGTCAAGCGGCCCAAATCAGTGGACTGATTCATTCCTCAGTCGAATATCCACCACTTTATTCTGGACGGAGGTATAGCCGATACCAAAATCGGCAAGGATAAAAGCGGGAATGAGGCTACGGTTTAGAATAACCTGCTCACGGAATTCTCTCCGATTGTGTGAAATCTCACAGATATTGCAGAGGCCTCCAATACGCCTGTCGGGCTGCTGAACGGGGTTGGAGGGTGGGATGCGCCGCGTAACTTAGGCTATTGGCAGTTATTCATATGATAAAACCCCAACCCGAATGGTTGGGGCTTTTTTTATTGGGATCAGGACGGTCTATATAAAGATATCCGTTTCTCAGGCTTGCTGGGCCAAATAGCTGCCCGCGCCGACATAGTCTACCCGGTCGTTGATATTCACCTTGCCGGTCACCTTGATATCCCGGGTAAGCGTATCGAGTAGCGGGCACTGGCGCTCCACCACGTCGATCAGCTCCTTGAGCTTTTCGTCAGAGGCCGGGCTTTTTAGACGTACCTGGTAGTCCATAGCGAGCAGGCCCGGCGGTACATCGGGATCGAGCCCCAGCAAACCCTTGAGGTCGAGGTCGGCCGATACATCGACCTTGCATTCATCGAGCTGGATATCCATGCTCGAAGCCAGCGCGGCGTACATGATCTCCTGGCAGGTTCCGAGTGCGACCAGGATCACGTCGGCTGGACTCATGGCTTCATCGCCTCCACCGAATGCGGCCGGCTCATCGATGACCACCGTGTCGAAGTCCCGCACCTTCGCGGTGCAGCGAACATCCCCCTCCCACTGTGTCTCAGCCCGATATTTAACCATGCCCGCGTTAGCGTCAGCCTGAACTGCGGAAACGGTTTGTGTTATGGCCTCTTTGACGGATTGTTGCGACATTTTTTCTCCTCCCGTTATTATTCGATTAGCGGCGATAGTATGCTCTGATACCTTATTATCAGCAACTAAATATCCGGTGGACAGTGAGTCAGAGCTTCCCTAAAGTTGATAAGGAATATACAGGGCCAGGGACTGCCAGTACGTCAATAACAATGCAGTTAACAACATCATTAAAGCAAAGGGCCAGGCGCCTTTGACGACTTCCTCAAGCCTGGCCTTGGCAACGGCCTGAATGATGAATAAATTCATCCCGACCGGCGGCGTAATAAGTGCTGTTTCGATCAAAACCACAAAAAATATGCCAAACCAGATCGGATCGATATCCATCACGACCAGAGCCGGGAAAAGCACCGGCACCATGATCAATAACATCGACAGGCTTTCGAGGAAAAATCCGATCAATAACAGTACCAGGCCCACGGCAAATATAAATAAATTGGGATCAGATATGTTCGTGGTCAGAAGAGTCGGAGATACTTTTTAGGCAGCGCGAGATAAGTGTCGGTGGTATGCTCCCTGAGAGTTGATTTAAGCCATAACTCGAAACTGTAGTAAACCGCCACCGCGCAAAACGCGATGATGAGTAGCATGCTGAAACTGTCGAGTACTTTTCGAATGCCCGAGTTCGGGTCACGAAAGGCAACATCTATGACCACCATTTCACGGTGTTTGAGCGAATAGGTACGGCCAGGTAAGCGGCCCAAATTTGAATAATTCTCGAAATTTCG
>JBGMRM010000408.1:0-2715 GCA_048061415.1 Gammaproteobacteria bacterium
TACTATGCCCCAAATCACACTCCCCGACGGTTCGCAACGCCAATTCGATCAACCCGTATCCGTGCTCGATATCGCCAACGACATAGGCCCCGGTCTTGCCAAAGCGACCCTGGCAGGAAAGGTAGATGGCACGCTCGTCGATGCGGCTTATGTCGTCGAACAGGATGCCGAGGTGGCGATCGTGACCAGCCGCGACGATGAAGCGCTGGCGTTACTGCGCCACGATGCCGCGCACGTGATGGCTCAGGCGGTGCAGGAACTCTATGCGGGCACCCAGGTCACCATCGGCCCGGCCATAGAAGATGGCTTCTATTATGACTTTTATCGCGAGCAGCCGTTTGCGCCCGATGACCTGGAAAAGATTGAAGCGCGCATGCATGAAATCGTGAAACGCGATCTGCCGATCGTTCGCGAAGTTCTGGACCGGGAAGCGGCGAAGCAGACATTTGCCGACCTCGGGGAAACCTACAAGGTTGAAATTATCGATGAGATAATTCCTGAGGGAGAGGAAGTATCGATTTACCGCCAGGGTGACTGGTTTGATGTCTGCCGCGGGCCGCATCTACCTTCCACCGGAAAGCTGGGCAACGGTTTCAAGTTGATGAAACTGGCCGGCGCCTACTGGCGCGGCGATTCCAGTAACGAAATGCTGCAAAGAATTTATGGCACCGCCTGGGCCAGCAAAAAAGATTTAAAACAATATTTGCACCGCATCGCAGAAGCTGAAAAACGCGATCACCGTAAGCTGGGCAAGACGCTGGACCTGTTCCACACCCAGGAAGAAGCGCCGGGCATGGTGTTTTGGCATGACCGCGGCTGGCAATTGAACCTCACGATCCAGGATTACATTCGCCGCAAGTTACAGCTTCACGGGTATCGTGAAATTAATACGCCTCAAATCGTCGCGCGTAGCCTGTGGGAACGCTCGGGGCACTGGGACAAGTTTCAGGACATGATGTTTACCACCGGCTCGGAGAACCGTGATTACGCGATCAAACCGATGAATTGCCCCTGCCATGTGCAGGTATACAACCAGGGCCTGAAAAGTTACCGCGATTTGCCATTACGCCTGGCCGAGTTTGGATCCTGCCATCGCAACGAACCTTCGGGTACCTTGCATGGTTTAATGCGCGTGCGTAATTTTGTTCAGGACGATGCGCATATTTTTTGTACCGAAGACCAGATCCAGTCGGAAGTATCTGCGTTTATCGACCTGGTATTCGAAGTCTACAAAGATTTCGGGTTTGAAGAGATTATTATCGCGCTATCGACTCGCCCGGAACAACGTGTCGGCGAGGATGCGCTCTGGGACAAGGCCGAAGATGCGCTCAGGTTGTCGCTCGATAGCAAGAACCTCGAATGGACGCTGCAACCCGGCGAGGGTGCGTTTTACGGTCCCAAGATTGATTTCTCGTTAAAAGATTGCCTGGGACGCGTATGGCAATGCGGTACCATGCAGGTCGATTTCTCGATGCCGGGTCGCCTCGATGCGCAATATGTCGACAAAGATGGCTCGAAGCGGGTTCCGGTGATGTTGCATCGCGCTATTTTGGGTTCGATCGAGCGATTTATCGGTATTTTGATCGAAGAATTCGAAGGCAAATTCCCTCCCTGGCTGGCGCCGGTTCAGGCCGTGGTGATGAATATCACCGATAAACAGGCGGCGTATGCCGAAAAAATTGAAAAAATGCTTAAAAATCAGGGAATCAGGGCCATTTCCGACTTGAGAAACGAAAAGATCGGCTTTAAAATTCGCGAGCACACTTTGCAGCGCATTCCCTACATGCTCGTGGTCGGTGATCGCGAGATGGATGAGGAAAGTGTCGCGGTGCGCAGCCTGGGTGGAGAAGACCTGGGTTCGATGGCAGTCGGCAAGTTTGTCGAACTGGTGTAATAGTAATCCGGTTATCAAGCCGGATTAATTTTGCGGAATAACTATTTGCTCAGGCAAATTCGGGAGAGTCTCTAATCGCAGATAACAAGCAGAGCCGTTTAAACGAAGAAATTACAGCGCCGGAAGTCAGGCTTGTCGCACAGGATGGTGAGCAAAAAGGCATCGTGTCGCTTGCCGAAGCTCAACAAATGGCTGATGAAGCCAAACTCGATCTTGTCGAATTAGTACCCGACGCTACACCACCCGTCTGCCGCTTGATGGATTATGGAAAATTCAAGTTTCAGCAAAAAAAGAAATTGCACGATCAGCGCAAGAAACAGCGCCAGGTTCATATCAAGGAAATTAAATTCAGGCCGGGAACCGAAGAAGGCGACTACCAGGTTAAACTGCGAAAATTGACCGAATTTATCGAGATAGGCGACCGTTGCAAGGTGACCGTACGCTTCAGGGGTCGTGAGATGGCTCACATGGAACTCGGGACAGCACTGCTCAAGCGGGTGGAAGAAGATATGCAGGAATTTGCGACAGTGGATCAGTATCCACAGTCCGAAGGGCGCCAGATGACGATGTTACTGGTACCCAAAAAGCGTTAGAGCGATCTAAGCTTGGACCTAAAGACGTGTCTCCGGCGTCCAGGGTAACTAATTTATATTTAACTGGAGTTATACTATGCCAAAAATGAAGACCAACAGTGGCGCCGCCAAGCGTCTTAAACGAAACGCAGCGGGCGGTTTCAAACGCGGGCAATCGCAATTGCGCCACATCCACACCAAGAAGAGTAGCAAGCGCAAACGCCATCTCGGCGAAATGCTCGAAATTCA
>JBGMRM010000409.1:0-2714 GCA_048061415.1 Gammaproteobacteria bacterium
CAAAGCGGGTCAAAAATGGTGAAGTATCTGCACTCGAAGTAACCAAGAGCGCACTCGCACGCCTGCACAAGGTAAATCCTGCGATCAACGCCGTGGTCACCGAGATGCCGGAAGAGGCATTATCCGCGGCGAAGAAAATCGATGCGACGGTCGCCAAAGGGAAAGGCGCCGGTATTCTTGCCGGCGTCCCGGTCACGGTAAAAGTCAATGTAGACCAGGCCGGTCACGCGACGACTAATGGCCTGCGATTGCAACGCGAGCTGATTGCCACGACCGATAGCCCGATGGTTTCCAATCTGCGAAAAGCCGGGGCAATCATCGTCGGGCGAACCAACACCCCGGCGTTTTCCTTACGCTGGTTCACGCGTAACAGCCTGCACGGCCATACCCTTAACCCACATAACCCTAAAATTACCCCCGGCGGCTCTTCCGGTGGAGCGGCCGCCGCAGTGGCCGCCGGTATCTGTGCAATCGGGCATGGATCCGATATCGGCGGTTCGATACGCTACCCGGCATACGCCTGTGGCGTACAGGGCTTACGCCCCACACTGGGACGTATCCCGGCGATGAATTTCACCGGCGCGGACCGGCATATCGGTGGCCAGCTCATGGCCGTGTCGGGCCCGATCGCACGCTCCATCGCAGACATAAGACTCGCTCTGGAGGCGATGGCGGCAGAGGATTTACGCGACCCCTGGTGGACACCCGCGCCGTTAGACCTGCCCCTCGGGCGCAAACGCGCGGCGCTGGCGGTAAACCCCGAAGGACTCGACGTCGTACCAGAAGTGGATCGGGCACTGCGCGATGCGGCAAGACGGCTCGAAGATGCGGGCTGGCAAGTGGTTGAAACCGAATGCCCACCCTTGCGCGAACCGGCTTTGCTCCAGGCAAAGCTCTGGCTGACTGAATTTCGCCGTAACCCACAGGTTATTGCCGACGAAAACGACCCGGATGCAAACTTTGTCTACGCACAGATGGACGAACTGTGCCCGAAAATCGATTTAAACGGGATGTTAGACGCGATTCAGGCCCGGGCCACCCTGGTGCGTCAATGGCAATTGTTCCTGGACGAGTTTCCGGTGTTAATTTGCCCTGTTTCGGCGGAACTCCCCTTCCCCGATCAGCTCGATGTGGAGTCTCCAGCGGCGTTTCGACGTGTCATAGAAGCCCAACTCACGCAGATCGGATTACCGCTGATGGGTTTACCCGCATTGGCCGTCAATACCGGCATGATCGAAAACACTCCGGTTGGCATTCAATTAGTCGCAGGTCGCTACCATGAAAATGCGCTGCTACTCGCCGGCGAATCGATAGAACAACGCGGCATCGCGCCGAGCGCTATTGACCCGGTGCAATAAGAGGGGGGTTATGAATATGTCAGACCTACTCACCGACAGAGCGGCTGCGTGCGGAAACCTGAAATTCCCGGCGTAAATATCGATGCGGAAGATCCGCAAAAATCTCCTTCACGATTCCCTGATTTCACAGCAACGACAACAGTATTTTGTCCCTCGGATATCAGCTATCAATTAATTTTCCAGATTACGTAGCAGCATTCCTTTAGTGATTTCCCTGACTGGTACATTCTCTGGCAAGGGAATACGTACCCGATAGCCGCTGCCCCGGGCTACCTGAATTGCTTCCCCAGTCCGCTCCTGGACCATGGAATCCAGGGTATACTCGATATTGCCCCCGGGAGTCATGAATTCGAGGGTATCACCCACGGCAAAGCGATTCTTGACTTCGATTGACAGGCTATTGTCCGGATTGAGCGCGCTGACTTCGCCTACGAACTGGTGTCGATGCGATGCTGAGTGACCCGTTTCATAATTTTGAAATTCCCTGGGGACATGACGCCGGTAAAACCCCTCGGTGTAACCACGATTGGACAGGCTTTCGAGCTGATCCATCAAACCCATATCAAAGGATTGACCCGCGAGAGCATCATCGATAGCACGGCGGTATAACTGTGCGGTACGGGCAACATAAAAATGCGACTTGGTACGGCCTTCGATTTTGAGTGAATCGATACCGATTTCGATCAATCGTTGTACATGTTGAATCGCACGCAGGTCTTTGGAATTCATGATGTAGGTGCCATGTTCATCTTCGTAGGCAGGCATGTACTCGCCGGGACGTCCCTGCTCCTGTAACAGGAAAACGCGATCTTCAATGTCTGAAAGCTGGTCAGTATCAACCCCCTCGGTAGGGCGCTTAGCGACAATATCACCCTCGAGGGTTTGTTCCGCTTCGTGGGCGTCGTACTTCCAGCGGCAGGAATTAGTGCAGGCGCCCTGGTTGGAATCGCGGTGCGTCATATAGCCCGACAACAGGCAGCGCCCCGAGTAAGCGATACACAACGCACCGTGCACGAAGGTTTCCAGTTCGATATCGGGACATTCCTGGCGTATCTCGGCAATTTCATCCAACGATAATTCGCGCGACAGGATAATGCGAGTCAGGCCAATCGACCGCCAGAACTTGACCGAGGCGTAGTTGACTACATTGGCCTGTACCGACAGGTGTATCGGCATTTCAGGCCAGCGCTCGCGTACCATCATGATCAGACCTGGGTCAGACATGATAATAGCGTCGGGTTGCATCTCGATGACCTGTTGCATATCTCTCAAATAGGTTCGCACCTTGTTGTTATGTGGGGCGAGGTTGCTGGCAATATAAAACAGTTTGTTTTGTTCGTGTGCGGTTTGAATCGC
>JBGMRM010000410.1:0-2708 GCA_048061415.1 Gammaproteobacteria bacterium
GAATAGAAGATCACGCATTTGTCGTCGCATTCGTATTTAACGTGATTGTCCTTCGGCACGAACATCAGGTCACCCGGATTGAGTTCGTAGCTGATTTCGTCGACCACCAGGCGGAAGGTACCCTGGAGACAGTAAATTAGCTCATCGCAGGTCAAATCCCAGGGTACCGAAATCCGGTTCAGCGCGTTGATCCCGCCGCACATGCTATCGCTGTGTTCGACCGTGACAAACGGCTTGATGAAGGTTCCGTTGGCGGGCAGGTTGTCGATTCGATCCTGAATCTCGGAAATTCTAAATACACTCGGTGCGGTCATTTGCTTTTCTCCAGATGGGTACAGGCTAATTGTGATTAATAATGTTTCAGTCGAGTAATTCTGCGATGGCCCGGTCGAGATATCGTTCGAACTCCGGGTCGTTACCGGGAGAGGCGACACAATGCCCCCAGGGCGACCGGTAGACGCGCAGCTCGCCATTTTTGATATGCTCGACTTCGATTTGGTTGTCTTCGGGCCGAAAATACAAATCGTTATCGCAGGCGATGACGATCGTTTTAGCCTCGATAGCCGCCAGCGCTAATTTTAAATCACCCTGGTAAGGCGCCTGATTGCCGATGTCAGCGCGCTGCCAGCTCCACAACTTGCACAACAGGTCGTTGGCATCCCAGTTTAAGTGATCCTGCTCCCAGTCCTGCAGCAGGTCCTCGGCGCTATCGAACCCCTTGAGGCGGTACATCTTTTCGCGGTAAAAGGTCTGCGAAAATGCCCAGCCAGCATAGACGCGGCCAAAGGCTTTTAAACCTTTAACCGGCTGGGACCGGTAATTACCCCCATCGTATGCCGCATCGGCCTGCAGGGCCGCTTTGACCCCTTCGAGAAATACGATATTGTGTTCCGACGTTTTCGCCGAAGCGCAAAAAGGCAGGATGGACCCGACCATCGACGGATATTGCGCCGCCCACTGAAACGACTGGCAGCCCGCCATCGACCAGCCCGCGACCAGCGCGATATGCTCGATGCCTAATTCCTGCTGGAGCAACCGATGCTGCGCCCGCACATTGTCGTAAAGCGTTATCTCGGGAAAATAGGCGGCGTTAAATGGGGGGGCGGTATTACTCGGCGATGAGGACAGGCCATTGCCGAACAGGTTGATCGACACGATAAAATGTCGCGCCGGGTCGATCGCACGGCCTGCGCCGAAGAAGCCCTCGTTACGGTAATGGTTACCGGTGTAAAAGGTCGGCAAAACGACCAGGTTATTCTTAGCAGGGTTCAGTTCACCGTAGGTTTTGTATGCCAGCTGCGCGCCGGACAGAATCGCACCCGACTGGAGCTCGAAATCGCCCAGAGAGAATGTCTGGTAATCAGGAGGCATATTCGGCTAATACAGTCTCAGGTATTCCTGAACTTCCCAGTCCGTGGTGGTTTGATGGTAGCGTTCCCACTCGTCTATCTTATAAGCGACGAACGACTTCAGCATGGCCTCGCCCATGAGCTGTTTGGCGAGTTCGCTTTTTGCCAGGAGTTCGGTGGCTTCGAGCAAATTGCGCGGTAAAGGGGTCAGAGTGCGCCGCTCTTTTTCGGCATCGTCCATCACGTACAGATCTTCGTCGAGCGATGGGCCGGGGTCGAGCTTCTCGACCAGCCCTTCCACCGACGCTGAGAGCATCATGCCGAGCGAGATATAGGGGTTCATGCACATATCGGCCGCACGATTTTCGATCGCGAAACGGCTCTGCGGCAGGCGCAGCATGGCCGAACGATTGTTGGTGCCGTACACCATGTGGGTCGGCGCCCAGGTATAGGTGCCGCCTTCGAATCCACCGACCTTCGGTACCAGGCCGTTGTAGGAGTTAACCGTACTGCAGGCTACCGCGGTGATTGCCGCACCGTGCCTGAGAATACCGCCGAGCGCGTGGTATACGTTGTCACTCCACTTGCCGTCTTCACCTTCGAAAATATTGACACCCGAATTATCACTCGGTTGCATCGAGCAATTCATATGCGCGCCCGAGCGCCAGTCGCCGGTGGTGGGTTTGGGCATGAAAGTGATGAACATGTCGTGATTCTTGGCAACTTCCTTGAGTAAAATGCGTAAAAACACCAGGCGGTCGGCCATTTCGAGTACGTTGGTATAATGAAAGTCGAGTTCAAACTGCGAATAGGCGCCTTCGGCCACGACGTCGTGCAGGTTCCAGCCAAGGTCTTCGAGAATATCGATCAGCTCGCCCAGAAATCCCATCGAGTCGATCGAGTACTCGACGTCGTACCCAAATGCCTGACGTCGCGGACGGAGACCCTGACCCGGTAATGGGTCATCGTCGAAGGCCTTCACCGGGTGGCCGTCGTCGTTCCATTGCATCGCAATAAATTCGGGTTCGATGCCCGCCATCATCTGGTAGCCCTTTGAAGCGGCATCGCGTATCGCACGCTTGAGTGCCTGGCGTGGACAGAGATTATAGGGTTTACCTTCCCACCATAGATCGGCAAAAACCCATGCGCAGGTGGGGTCCCAGGGACAGATCACAATGCTGTCGAGATCAGGTAGTGGAATCTGATCCGAATCGGCGGGTCCCAGTTCAGGCACGAAGGACACCGAATGCACGGCAAATTGAGGGCCCTTGCCCATGCACAGGGGTTCAAAATCGCTGATAGGCACCGGCTTGGTTTTAGGAACGCCCAACATGTCTATCCAGCACGAAAGGATATATT
>JBGMRM010000411.1:0-2698 GCA_048061415.1 Gammaproteobacteria bacterium
CAACGCGCAGATAAGGCGCTGGTGCTAGGTGACGATATCGATCAGGCCGAGGACGCCGAGGCGATGGCCGAGGTATGGGGCCATATCGCCGAAGTCGCCAATGGCCTGAACCAGGAAGGTGTGGATGCCAGGGATATAGCGGCGGTCATTTCCCGCGAACTCTGCGCGCTCACGCGCCAGGCCTGTAAAAACGCTGAAGCCGACATGTTGGCCGAGGGATCAGGTCCGCCTCCCTGCGATTACGCGATGCTGGTGCTGGGTTCCGGTGGTCGGGGTGAAAGCTTGCTGGCGATGGATCAGGACAACGCTATTGTCTTCGCGCAGGGTGAACCTGGTGGTGAACAGGACCGGTGGTTTGCCGAGTTGGGTTCTCGTGTTGCTACTATGCTCGACGTCGCTGGGGTTCCCTATTGCAAGGGTAACATCATGGGCAGTAATGCGGACTGGCGTCATTCGGTCGCGGGCTGGCAGGCGACTATCGAGACCTGGATCAAACGCCAGACACCCGATGATTTTTTAAACTGCGATATCTTTTTCGATGCTGCCTGCGTGCACGGCAATTACGATCTCGCCAACTGGGTAGTCGATTTTGCTTTTGAGAGGGGTTCAAAGTCTGCTTCGTTCATCAAGGTGATGTCGATCAATGCCTGCAATGACCGCAGTCCCATCGGAATGTTCGGCCGCTTTAAACTAAAAGATGGCCGCATGGATTTGAAGAAGGGCGGCATCATGCTGGTGTTTTCGACCGCGCGGGTGCTCGCGATCCAGCACCGGGTTGGCAAACAATCTACTCCAGACCGCCTGCATGCCGTGCGGGATAAGTACGATAACATGCTTAACACAATCGATAATCTTCGCGAGGCGCACCGAATCCTGTTCAATACTATTTTGCACCAGCAATTGCTCGATCTCGAAGCAGGTATCCCACCTTCTAATTTGATTGCGCCTTCAGCACTCAGTGCATCGGGGCGCAAACAACTCAAATGGGCGCTGGGGCAGGTACCCAATGTGTCGAATCTGCTCGGCGATCCTTTATCGCCATTAGCTTAGCCAGCGTCAACCGCAACCGCTGCTCGTGGTCTTTTCAATACCAGGTAGTTGCCAATTAAAACGAACACAAAACCGGATACCGCCTCCGCGGTCCACTGGTAATCTTCGAACAGGGTCGAGATCCCGAGCGCAATTATCGGGAACAATACCGCTGCGTAGGCAGTTTTATCGGCGCCGATGCGGCCGATCAGGGTCAGATAGCTACCGAATGCCAGTATCGATCCAAATACACTGAGATAGACCAACGATATACTGTAACTGGGCGAAGGGTCGTAATCGAAAGGCACACCACTAAAAAAACCATAGACGGCCATAATCAGCGCGCCCAGCACCACTCGTGGGTCGATCGGCTTGCGCAGGAAAATCGCTCCATTGACGATATTCATCAAAATCACCGTGGAAAATAATAGCGCCACGATGCCGGATGTCAGCAGGCCGGTCGCCCAGTAGAACACCAGGTAATTGGCGGAAAACAAAAACAGCCCCTGCAGCCCGATAAACACATGTTGCAAGGGTGAAAAGCGCAGGTTTCGTTTAGTCAGCAAACAGAACAATAGCAGGATGATCGCCGCCAGTGAAAACCGGTAAACCAGTGAAACCTCTGCAGCGACTACACCGAGCTGAAACTTGATCGCGAACCAGGTGGAACCCCATATTAAAACACAGGCCAGGTATAGGCTGGTAGAATGCATTAACATGAGTAGCTATTTATCCCCGGCACATCGGGTAAACGCGGCCATCCAGCAATCCGACAAAACTTGCAAAACTACCCGGTAGTCTTTCAATATTTCCATACTATATTCCACCGAATCGATCTCGCAGGCGCGCAGCAGGCTTAGTGACTGTTTGTGATCCAGCCTGGCCGCATTACACAGGGTCGCGATATCCCAGTAGGGCGATGCCATCGACGAGTACTCCCAGTCGATGACCCAGAGTCGCCCCGATTCGTCCAGCAACAGGTTTTCGAGCACCAGGTCATTGTGCGAGGGTACCAGCATATCGTCGGATTGGACCAGATCTTTCAAAATTTCTTTTGCACTGTCGCAGGCTTCATGCAAACGAAGCTGAGCGCCTTCGGGCATCAATCGATAATAACGGGTGAGTAATGCGCCGAGGTCGACCGTGCCCCGAAATGCACTATTGCTCGCGTGCAACCTGTTGAGCAGCTCTACCAGCTGACGTTGTACGGGTTCCTGCTTTAACGCTTCACGGGTCAATGACCGCGCCTGAGCGAGCGCCCTGGTCAAACTTAATCCAGACTCGTCGGACCAGACACACTCGGGGGCGAGGCCCAGTTTCTGCGCGATCGATGCATTGATAGCTTCGGCCCGCCGGTCGATATATCGGCTGGTTTCATCTTTCGGGATGCGAAGTATCCAGTCGCCGTGGTTATTGCTTAGCCGAAAATTCTGGTTCGTGTACCCGGGCATCGCCAGGATATTGAATTCCTCGGCCCGGAACCTTGCCAGTAAGGGAATATGCTGGATAATTTCATTTATTTTCTGCTTCGTGGCCGCGCCCACTTCAATTTTTCCGATAGCGGGTATCGGATTTAAGTTCTTCGTATAGCTGGTATCCCGTCTGTTCCATACCGAGTGCACGGTAAGTTTCCTGCGCGAGCCGATTATCGTGTTCGACATAGAGCCGG